>CAZFSX010000012.1:12076-20405 GCA_964522115.1 uncultured Pseudobdellovibrionaceae bacterium
GGCGTCCATCTTCCCAAGTTGCTTCGAGAAGCTTCCCTCACCCAATCACTGATCTCTTGGATCCATTCCTGCTGTGTACGGCGTTTCTGATCAACAACGCCCACTTCTCGCCAAATAGCTTGAACATCTTCTGGGAATAGAGTCCACCAATCCAGCTTGCCTTCTTTTTTCAATTGAATTTTGAGTCCATTTAATGCTGCGCTCAAAGAAGTTTCCCGCTCATTTTGAGCAGATTTTTTGTTTGCCAAAGGCGTCCATCTTCCCAAGTTGCTTCGATGAGCTTCCCTCACCCAATCACTGATCTCTTGGATCCACTCATCCCGTGTACGAATTTTTTTATCAAGAATACCCACTTCTCGCCAAATAGCTTGAACATCTTCTGGGAACAGATTCCACCAATCTAGTGTGCCTTCTTTTTTTAATTGAGCTTTGATTTGAGAAAGCGCCCAACCTAAAGAGAGTTCCTCTTTATTTTGAGCATATTGTTTATCTGAAGCGGGCGTCCATCTTCCCAAGTTGCTTCGAGAAGCTTCCCTCACCCAAGCGCTGATCTCTTGGATCCATTCCTGCTTTGTACGGCGTTTCTGATCAAGAACGCCCACTTCTCGCCAAATAGCTTGAACATCTTCTGGAAACAGAGTCCACCAATCTACTGTGCCTTCTTTTTTTAATCGACCTTTGATACGATCAAGCGCCGTGCCTAAAGAGACCTCCCTGTCATTCTGAGCATATTTTGTGTTTGCCAAAGGAGTCCATCTTCCCAAGTTGCTTCGAGAAGCTTCCCTCACCCAATCACTAATCTCTTGGATCCACTCCTCCCGTGTACGAAGAGTTCGCTTTTCCCAAAATATACTTAGACTTTGGCGAAGATCCGCGTAGTGGTCCATGATGCGTGGAAGTCTTGCTATGTTTTGAACAAGGACAGATCCTTGATGAGACTTGGTGATGGAAGTTTTTTTCTGATTTTCATGCAAGCGATCCAACAATTGCAATTGTTCATCTAAATAGGCATCCGTGACTCCCATCATCATCACAGCGGTGACTTTTTCTTTATGATCATACAGTCTTGCAGGACGTGCTAATCGCTGAATCATTTGAATCGGGGATGATGAAATACTTAAATCCACCAAAACCTCAAGATCTGGCTTATCAAATGCTTCATTCATCATATCCACCACAATCAAGTGCTGAATCTTTCCCTGACGAAATTCTTCAGCAATTTCTTTTTTTTGTTCAGAAGACATTTGTGAATGCAATCTTTGACTTCGATGTCCCGGAAAAGCTGTTTGAAAATACGCAAACATATTTTCAGCAGAAGCAATACTACCTGCGGTCGTCAAACTGGCTTTATCTGAAACATACAGGGGACTTAAAAATGAAAAAACCTGGGGATAAATCTGTGGATTTAAAACTCGACGCTGACCTTTGCCATCTTTTTCCGAAGGAAGATCTGTCAGTTCGTCGTTCTTGATCGTCAGTTGATCACGATCAATCTGTAAAACTTCGGGTGTCAGGACATGCACATTTTCCAGAGGAGTCACTTCCCCCAAAGCACTGGTCCGTTGAAGTTGATCCATGACTTCGGTCAAGGGCCTTTCACTTTCCAAATTTTGAATGGAGGTATCTAAATTCATAAAAAAGGAACTTTGACCGAATAAATTCTGAAGTCCAATTTCATGATGCACAGGAGTTGCCGTCAGACCCAATAAAAAAGGTGTGGAGCTTGAAAGCGAAGATAATGGCTTCATCACTTTTTCTAAAAATCCACGCAGAAGTTCCGCCCCTGCATGATGGGCTTCATCAATAATAATTTGACTCAGATATTTCTGCATCTGTTCGGTGTGATGATCTAAATCTTGATAAATTTGCTGTCGGAAAGAATTCACCACCGTCACTAAAATCAAGGCTTGATCCGATGACTGCATCTGCTGATACAAAGATTCTAAATCTTTATTTTCAACCTGGCCGTCCCATCTTAAAACTCGAGCCCCAGGAATTTTTTCATGAGATATTTTTTCCTGCAAAGCACGAGCATGTTCCACCGTATTGGCGATCACAAGGTGCAAGGGTTTTCTTGAAAAAGAGTCCTGACTTTTTTCAAGAAGAATTTGTCGTCGCAATTCGGTGGTGATGATTTTTGTTTTTCCTGTGCCACCAGATCCGACAAGAAGAAGGGATTTTTTCCCTTGTTGACGAACATCTGTGATGGCTTTCAAGGCTTGGATTTGTGATTCTTTCCAGCGAAAGGGTTTGTCTTGATAAAAAGGACTTTCTGTATAGGGATGCAAAGGGTGTCCCATCACAAGTTGCATCCAAGCTTCTTGAAAAAGCTGCATTTGCTGCACAGAAAGTTTTTGATCCATCCAATCTTGGGGAAGAATCAGAGTTTTGTCCGTGGTGTAAATATGCTGAGACGACTTGGTGGGATCGATCATTTTCAGCTCAGTTCCCCGCATTTCCGACGCCACTTTTTCCGTCAATGCAAGATGGGGTTGACGTGATCCCATAAATTTTAAACGCAAACGTGGAAAGTGAAAGAATTTTTCCTGAGCCTGTTGGGAAAGCTGCAAACAACCCTGGCCACAGGACTCAAAAAATTGCCGATCTTCTGGCCGAGGAAGCATCTTGCGCAAAAGCTCTTCGCTGGTCAGGGGTTCTGGCGCAGCTTCAGCAGACGACGATGATTTTTCGGAGTTTGAAGAAGACAAAGGAAACAGAAGGGAACAAGACTTTTCCTGACCAGAAGAAGCCTTGGCCGCAGGAAGGTTCCCAAGGACAAAACTGCCAAGAAGAACAAAAAATGCCAACACTGACCATGAAATAGACAGCAAGGGAAAGCTTCTTGTGAGTGACAGTGGCTTCATTCAAACTCCCTAACAGACCAAAATAGCTTATAAATACAGGCTTTCGAAAGAGACTCTTCTACGGGAAGATAACTTCTTTGAAAAGGGCTATTTGCTGTTCAAGAGATACTATTGCAAGCGGCTTGCCAGACTTCCGCATGTGACGACAGCCCACACTTGTATGGGAGCTGCTGTCACAATCAGGCTTAGTAGTTATCATTCTGGATCTTCAAGGTAAGTATAACCCGCAAGACCTTCTTCATAATGTTTCACTAAAAGTTTTGCTTCTTGTTTTGTGATCGTTCCTTTTTGAATACCTTCTTCTGTCGCAACACGAACGCTGTCGACAAGATTTGAATGAATGTATTGCACATAACTTAAGACCTCTGTGACGGAGTCTCCAGGGATGTAGTGATCAATGGTATAACCAGATTCATGCAAGGAGACATGAACAGCGTCTGTGTCTCCGAAAAGATTGTGCAAATCACCCAGGATCTCTTGGTACGCGCCTGTAAGGAAGACACCAATATAGTAAGGATTTTTGCCTTGCAGATCATGAAGGTGCAAAGTTTTTTTGTACTCGCCTGTCGCGGTATCAATAAACTTTTCGATCTTCCCATCAGAATCACAAGTTAAATCCGCCAAAGTCGCCTGTCGACGTGGTTCTTCTGTCAGTCGATGAATCGGCATGACAGGAAATAATTGTCCAACAGCCCAAGAATCAGGAATCGACTGGAACAGACTGAAGTTGCAGAAATAGGTATCGCAAAGTTCTTGAGACAAATGTGTTGAAATATCTTCCGCATCTTCACAGGATTTTGCCATTTCCACCATTTTCGTAGCGATAGTGAAATACATATTTTCACACCAAGCACGGGCGGATAATGAAAGCACTCCGTAAGTAAAAAGCTGAAGAACTTCTTGCCGAGTTTGAAGCAAGTCATTGTAACATTCGTTCAAATTTTCTCGGTTCAGTTTTTCGTAGATATATTGAAGATCTTGAATAACTTGATGATCACCCTTGACTGCGGCAACGGGTGGTTCGTGGCGACGAAGATCATTGATACCCAAAACATTGAAAACCAAGATCGAGTGATGGGCAGATAAGAAACGTCCTGACTCGGTCACGATGTCAGGATGAGGCACTTTTTCTTCGTCACAAAGGCTTTGTAATGCAGCAACCACGTCATTGGCGTATTCTTGTTCGCTGTAGTTGATCGAGCTGTCACTGTTTCCAGATCCATCATAATCAACACCCAATCCACCGCCCACATCAATGAATCGAAGAGCTTTGGCTCCCATATGATAAAGTTCCGTAAAAAATCTTACGCCCTCGCGAAGGGAAGATTTAATGCTTTGGATGGCAGGAATTTGAGAGCCAATATGAAAATGCAAAAGCTCCAAGCAATCCAACATATTTTCTTTACGAAGAAGTTCCACGCCTTCCACGATTTCCATGGCGGTCAGACCAAATTTTGAGCGAGCTCCCGAAGAGTCCACCCATTTTCCCGCACCTTGAGTATTCAATTTTGCTCGGAAACCAATATTAGGCCGAACATTCAGTTTTTTTGCAGCTTCGATGATAAGTAGAAGTTCTTCAAAACGATCGACCACCACGATGGTGTGTCGTCCAAGTTTCTGAGAAAGAAGAGCTGTTTCGATGTATTCTGTGTCTTTGAATCCATTGCAGATAACAAGGCCATCGGAATTATTCATCAAAGCCAAGACAACTAAAAGTTCTGGTTTACTTCCGCACTCAAGGCCTAAGCGATGGTTACGGCCATGGTTGATCAGCTCTTGCACAAGATGGCGTTGTTGGTTCACTTTAATCGGATAAACGCCACAGTAAGTTCCCTGATAGCCATGTTCAGAGATCGCTTTTGCAAAGCAGCCATTGATCAATTCTACTCGGGATTTAATGATATCGGGGAAGCGAATCATGATAGGGACCCTAAGACCGCGATCCAAAAGATCTTGAGTCAGTTCATGAAGATCAACCTGAGGTCCTTGAAGTCCCATAGGACTAATGCAAACATTTCCTTGTTTGTTGATGCGAAAATACCCACTGCCCCAGTTGTTAATCCCATAAATCTCAGCACTGTTTTCTGCGGACCAAGAGTCCTCAGTTGGAGCTTTGGGAGTGAATGAAGGAGCACCTAAAGATTTCGTCGAAGAAAGTGTTTCTGTTTGCATCGGTCCTTTCCTGTTTTAATTTTTAAAAAGATCTACTGGCATTTGGTCCAAGTTGCAAATCGAAAAGCAGGCCTTACGAATAAATTTCAGGGCTTTTTTGGACAGGATCTAACCAGCTTCAAGAATTCTTTGATAATCTAGAAAGCATGAATGCTGAAAAACGGGAACGTCGCATCCTGGTTGTGGATGACGACAAGGATTCCTTAGAAATTATTTCAGAGGCTCTTCGATGGGAAGGCTACCATGTGGACTCGGCGACGTCGGGGGACAAGGCTATCCAATTGATTGATCAGTGGAAGCCAGATCTGGTTCTTCTGGATGTGAATATGCCCAAGTTGAGTGGGATCGAAACCTTGAAAAATTTACGTGCTAATACTAACTATGTCAGCGTCATGTTCATCAGCGGAAATGCTAGCACTGAAGCTGTGATTGAGGGTTTGGATGCGGGTGCTGATGATTATATTCCAAAGCCCTTTGATCCTCTGGAGTTATTGGCTAGAGTCAGGACTCAGCTCCGAATCAAAGATTTGAATGACCAGTTACGAATTGCCAATGAAAAATTGAAGGAGCTTGTGGATATTGATGATCTGACAGGCTTGCTGAATATGCGATCCACCTATCAGCGCATGGAAAAGGAATTGGAGCGAGCCCGTCGCTTTGGTCGTCAGGTTGCTGCTATTATGATGGACATGGATAATTTCAAACATGTCAATGATGGTCACGATCATCTTTTTGGAAGTTATGTCATTAGCGAAATTGGCAAAATTATCCAGCACTCCATTCGTTCTGTAGATATCGGAGCCAGGTACGGTGGAGATGAATTCTTGATTGTTTTGACCGAAATCACGACAGAGGGAGCTCATCTTTTTTGCGAGCGTTTGAGGAAAACCATTGAGAAAACTCTGTTTCAAAACGGCGAAGACAAAATATACCTGACCAGCAGTATTGGCTTAGCCATCACTCGACCTGGGGATGATGAAGTGGATGCACGAGGATTGGTGCGAGTTGCCGATCGAGCCTTGTATGATGCCAAAGAAACAGGTCGTAACTGTGTACGTTACTATGAACTTGGAAAACCGAATGTGGTTTACCCTAAGCAAGGCCCTGGAAAAAAAGCTGGCTAGGGGTTGCGGTCATAGAAGGAATGCGATCCTCTGCGGTTATCGATGGATTTATTTGCCTGTCATGACATAAAAAAACTTCAAACAAATAGATAAAAGATTGAACCCCTGCAGCGATTCGCTTAGTTTTCAAATCATGGAAATAAAAAAGAATCTATCTGCTGATCAGAAAGCGTCTGCGTTGACAGAGAAGGCCTTGCGTAGGGCCTCTGTGGTGTCGTTTGGGGTAAGCTCCCTTGTGTTGCTTATCAAATTTGCAGCTTATTATTTGACTCATTCTCAGGCCGTTCTTTCTGATGCTTTGGAAAGTATCGTGAATGTTTTGGCGGCTTTGGTGGCCTTGGTTTTGATGAAGTTGACTCTGGAGCCTGCAGATGAGGAGCATCCTTATGGACATGGCAAGATCGAGTATTTTTCAGCAGCCTTCGAGGGAGGTCTTATTTCCTTCGCCGCAGCCGTCATTGGTTATGAAGCCGTGGCAGCTCTTGTTCGTGGTGAGGTGGCTCATCGTTTAGAAGAGGGAGTCATTTATGTTATCGTCGCAACACTTATCAATCTGCTTTTAGGTTTGTACTTAAAACACATTGGTAAAAAGCATCACTCCGAAGCGATGCTGGCCAGTGGAACTCATGTCATGACAGATGTTTGGACAACTCTGGCCGTGGCTGTGGGTTTAGGGGTTGTCTATTGGACAGGGTGGCAGTGGGTGGATCCTTTGGTGGCACTGCTGGTGGCATTTCATTTGGCTGCGAATGGTTTCATGATCGTGCGTCGGTCGATGTCAGGGTTGTTGGATGAAATGGATCATGAGTCTTTGACCAAATTATCAGTGGCGTTTCAAAAAAATCTAGAACCAGGTCTGATCGACATTCATCATCTTCGTACCATCCGTTCAGGACGCTTTCATCATATTGATGCCCACCTGGTTGTCCCTGAGTTTTGGGATGTTGAAAAAACTCACATGGTGACACATCAGTTTGAAGCTCGTGTAGTGAACGATTATCCCTTTGACGGGGAAATTGCTTTTCATATAGACCCTTGTCAGAGAAAGTTTTGTACGCGATGTGATTTGCAATCTTGCAATGTGCGAGCACGAAAATTTCAAATGCGTTCAGGTTTAGATGTTAAGGCTCTGATTGCTGGTCCTGTCAAAGATCAGGGTGGGGCAAGTCTGAGTTCGAATGAAAATGAAAAAAGAAAATAATCAAAGTTGGTGAACATGGATCATTCTAAAATAGAACAGTTTGATAAATCAGTTGGGTTTCGACGACCGCGCATCAATATCACTCGCTTGCTTCCAATGCACAATGACTACACGCGAGCTCTGGATGGAGAGTTTCGTGAGTATGCTTTCAATGAAGAAAGAGCTCCGGAAAATAAGGGAAAGTGGCGATCTGAAATTTTTCAACAGGCGCCGAGTGTCCCTTTGGATTTAGAAATTGGGACAGGGAATGGAACTCACTTTGCTGATTTGTCTGAAAAAAATCCTGACCGTTGTTTTGTTGGGATCGAATTAAAATATAAACCACTGATTCAATCGATTCGTCGAGTTGTACAACACAAGGGGATGAAAAATGCTCGTATATGCCGTTTCCATGCTTTTAATGTGGATATGCTTTTTGATGACCAGGAGTTAAATAATATTTACATTCACTTTCCAGATCCTTGGGTGACTCCGAAAAAACCTAAAAACCGATTGGTGAATCGTCGAACTTTATCGACCCTGTTTAAGATGCAAAGACCAGGATCTTTTATTGAATTCAAAACGGATTCCAGAGAATACTTTTTGTGGGCCTTGGAAGAAATCGCGGCAAGTCCTTACACCTTAGAATTTCAAACCTTAGATTTGCATCGAAGTGAAAGAGCTTCCGAAAATTTCGTCACTCAATTCGAAAATATTTTTCTACGACAAGGATTGCAAATCAACTACGCTTTACTGCGAAAGCCTGTATAAAGTTTTAACAAAGGCACGCGCCTTCATTCATTGAAGCTAGGTTTATCTTTGGAATCATCCATTTTTATACCCGATCGGGTATAAACTGCGGCGAAAGTCATGAAATTATACCTGATCGGGTATAGAAATATGGAAATTGCTTGTTTTTATACCCGATAGGGTATGAAATTAATCCTATGAGTGACCTTGCAGAATTTGTGAAAAAAAGAAGAAAGCAG
>CAZFSX010000013.1:0-10132 GCA_964522115.1 uncultured Pseudobdellovibrionaceae bacterium
GAATCATCTGTGAACTTTCAAGAATGGTCTTTGAATTTTTTGAACTCTCTTCCAAAAGCTTCTTCTAAAAAAATTTTGATGGGTTATTCCATGGGCGGTCGATTTGCTTTGCATGTGATGAAACAGCAAATCTTGTCTGAAAGGTCTGATTTTGATGCCTTTGTTTTTTTATCCGCTGGATTAGGTTTAAAAACAGAGCAGGAAAAACAACAGCGCATTTTGGATGATCAGAAGTGGGTGGAAAACTTTGTGGAAAAGCCATGGGATCAAGCTCTGAAGGTGTGGAATTCCCAAGCTGTTTTCCAGCACAGTTCCGAAAAAACTGCTGATGAAAAACCCTGGCCAAGGTGGGCAATTGAAAAAGCACTGACTTCTTTTGGATTAGCGACGCAGGAAGATTTTCGATCGATGGTTAAGTCGACGAAAATTCCAACAATGTATGTTTTAGGTGAAATGGATTTTAAGTATCAAAACATGTGGAAAGAAATCGGATTTACCGAGCACGTGCAGAAGTTGATTATTTTAGATCGGGGTCACCGTGTCCTGAAAGGTTCGCAAGAGATCCTTTCAACAGCCTTATTCAATTTTGTGATCGATCGCTTTCAATCCACCGAGCACGCACCCTAAACATTTTTATACTTTTAAAATATCACGACAAAATCTATTCAAAGGAAGCACTAGGGGTAAGCGAGTGGAATCCTTCTTTGAAACTAGGGTTGTTCCCAGTGGCGACTGTCGATTTCTTGCAACATGCGTGTTGTCAGCATTTGAGCGTATTCATCAGGAATCATTGTTGTGTATCTCATGTTTTGAAAAAGCCAAGCGGCAAGTTCCATCACAACTTTCTGAGGTAAAATTCCGTGAGGATTTGCTTTCAATGTTTTGCTGGCCAGTTTGTCTAAATCTTTTCGTAGTGATTTAGGAAGAGGAGAATCGCCCTTCATTTGATCCAAAGTAAAGCCACGAAGATTTTCACGAATGGCATCAGATAACATCGTCAAAGTTGCTCGTGTCAGATGATTGATTTGTTCTTTTCGTCCAAACTTTTCTAAAAAACTTGGGCGAGAAAAGTACAACTTAATCATGGAAATATTCGAAACGAAATCTTCAATTTTTGCACTGTGTGTTGATTTGTCTGTATCAGCAGAGTGGGTATTTTTACTCAAATAGGTGAAGGGCTTTAATAAATCTTCCACAGGGTAAAAACTCTTCACTTGACCTTGTTGATCGACGAAAACTTTTGCTGTTAATTGATGGGAAGTGGGCAAAGGAATTTTGATTTTTCCTTCATATCCATCGGTCTTTTTTGTCCATTCTGTCTTTGGACTTTCAAGAGTAAAAAAAAGGATCTGTGTGATTGTTTCCAAACTCATCTCTGCCGGAAATAATAATTTAGTGAAGTTTTGACGAAAGTATCCGTAGATGGTGGAAGTTTTTTGTAACTCTTCTGACTTGTCAATCTGGGCTCTATTTTTAAGATGAAGACTGCCATTTGTAAACTGTTCTAAAAATACCTGATGAGCGACACTTTGTCTTGGAAATCCCACGGCCAAAGACCGTGTTTCAGGAAATCGATAAAGAGCAATTCGTGGAAGGGAAACTTCATGAACACCTTGTTGATTGAAGACAAGGGCACGGGTATCGCGCCCTTTGCTTGTGTAAAGATTTTCGTTGGCGATGTACATATCTAAGGGAGTTCTTGTGAGGTCACGAAGAATATCAAAAATCTTCAGTCCTTCGTAGCTGTGAAGACCGCCTTTTAAAACAATGGAGTCCGTTTGTTCAAGTCGTAGTGTACCCAAAGAGTTGACGTGGGGTTGAAGGGATTTTTCAATTTTGAATTCACCAAAGAGAATATGTTGAAGGGATTTTGGTGTCAGTTGAACTTTTCCAACAGAAGGAATTGTGAATATGGCCTGGCGATTTTCCATCAGCTGTTCGGCTTTGTCCAGGTGGCGTTGGTGAAGAAAATCTAAGACCATCGGTAGGTGCATTTGTGAAAAGCGAACACTTAAGCCGTGTCCTAAAAAAATATCTTCACATAAAGTTGCTTCCAAATTGCTGATCGATGCCCAGGATGGAGCTGAAACAAAAAGAAGAGAAACAAAGAAAAGAGGGGACCAAAACAGATGTATCCACAATGCTGGAAGAAGAAATGCAGAATTTTTTGGAAAGCGGGAGTTGTTCTTGTTCATAGGCCCGGGAAAATACCCGAACTTAAATCTCAATACAATCGTTTATCTTCCTCAATTGTTTGAAATAAGGATCGGCAGCGCTCATCCTGGGAATTTTGTCGATTGTAGTACAAAATTTTGTCATATTTGATCCGTTGGCATTGCAAGATTTTTGGGCCAATCATTTCTCCAGGTCGAAAAGGGCCTGTTTTCTTTTGAACATCATCAAAACATTGCTTGGCAAAGCGTTCCCAGGTTTCTTCACAGATGTTTTCTGAGATATTGTAGCAAAACCCCTGCAGTCCTTTGGGTGAACAGATGGTAGGTTCCTCAAAATTAAATTTCCAAAAGGGAGTTGTTAAAAGTCCTAGCATCAAAAGAAGGAGCAAATAAATAACTTGCTTGGGAAGATACTGCTCTAGGTATTTTACGAACTCTCGAAAACTGTCCATGGCTCAGTTTAGAAAGAACATGATTCAGTGGCAAGAATGTGGATCTGAAAGAAAGAAGCCTGGACTTGTGTCTAGGCTTCTGCTGATTTCGATGAACATCCATCGTGATGACATCATCCAGTTTCTACAGATCCTTATCAATATCGATTTTTTTGAAGTCATTCAATGCAAAAAGCTATGGGATGCAATCTTTGCGCTTAAGTATAACAAGGATTGTTCGTCGCCAGGGTTTGTGTTTCCAGCTTGATCGCCAATGCTATGTCGACGGATGCGGCGGTTGCGCATTTCATCTTTCGCTGCAGAAATCCAAGAAGTATAATTTTGAACATTGGTATAGGCCGCATAGTTATCACAATGGTCGTTGGCATCATCAACCCCACGGGAAGTGACTCCCCAGAACATATATTTTCCTTTGTGGTAAATGTAGGCTGGGCCTCCGCTGTCTCCGTGGCATGCTCCGCGACCGGAACGTTGATCCACTTTGACTTCAGTGCGGGTGTAGTTGGCGTTTTGGACGCCGACGTACGTCATTCGCAATTCATTGGAGGTTGATTTAGAAACACCATTTGTAAAACCAAAACCTGCAATAAAAGCTGTCGCTGAATTTTTGACTTCTCTTTCAAATAAAATTTCTACAGGTCTATAGTTGCTAGGTATTCCCCCCTCAAAGTACAGCAGAGCTAAGTCGCCGTAGCCTTGAGCTTGCTTCTTTGCTTCAGACTCTTTCCATAATTCAGGTACTTCAATGTCTTTTACTTGACGAGAGCGAGCACCAGGTTCTCGTAAATTGGTTCTTTCGAAAACGATTTCCATGGACTCTGTTAAGGGATGAATACAATGAGCCGCTGTTAAAACAATATCATTTTCTAAAATGCTACCTGAGCATAAGCTTGTTTCTCCTGTGGACAAATGGGAGATCACAGCGACAGTTGATTGAGCTATGGGGTCAACAGATGGAGGGCGTACTCCTCCGACAATATTTGCATGCAGTTCTTCGGGGTCTTCGTTGTCTTGGCTTTGAAGTTCTGTTGGTTTGGGTGCGCAGGCGGAAACAAAGGCAACCAAACTCACCGAGAATAAATGAATACGAATCATCTCGCGCATGTAATTCTCCCCCCAGAGTGTGCTGAATGTTTCTGGCTTTTCTTGTGGTGAAGAAAGGCCTTATGAAATTACACGTGGGTCTGCAAAGAATTACAATTCGAATGATTCAATATTTCGCATAAGAATATTTTATTGAAAACTAGACCTTTGTCGGTTGGATTTTCTTTCAAAGTCAGCATTTTAAAAAATATTATTAAGGAATAAAACTAGCTGCCGCAGCATATTTCATGCATTTTTGAATTTCATCTTTAGACATGCCAAGTTGTTCGCAAACTTGAATTTCATGAGAAAGCGTCAAATCAAAAACACCAGGATCATCTGTATTGATGGTCGTCAGAACGCCTTCATGAAAAAGTTTTTTGATAGGATGCTCTTCAATTGTGTCCACGGCTTGAGTTAACCAATTGCTGGTGGGGCATAATTCTAAAGGAATTTTTTCACGAACAAGTTTTTGAATCAGAGATGATTCGTGAACCGCTTGAACACCATGGCCGATGCGATCAGCTCCAAGCTCATCAATGGCAATGCGGATATTGTCCTGCATTCCAGGGGCTTCGCCTGCGTGAATGGTGATTTTCAATCCGGCTTTTTTTGCACGTAAAAAAAGTTCTTTAAAAACCAAACTGTTTGCGGATTCATTATCTGCCAAGTCGACTCCAACAAAAGTATCTTTGTTCGAAATGGCGAAATCACACACACTGGAGTTTTCAGAAACAGATAAGGTTCTTTGAAGAATGCAAATCAAACCAACTTTCACAGGATATTTCTTCTTTGCTCGTTGCAATCCTCGCAAAATGGCTTGATGGATTTGATCAAAAGTGAGGACGGGATGTGGGCCCTGAATAAAGGTTGGAGAATAGCGCAATTCCACTTGTGTGATTCCATCCTGAAAACAATCTTGGACAACTTCTTCTGCCAAAGTTTCGAGGACATCTTCATGGCTAAGCACAGATTGAAGTCGTGTGAACTTCGACAAAACGGTGGCAAGATCTTGCATGGGTTTTAAAATTAAAAACAGAGATCGAAGATCCGCATCATCCTTGGGCAGAGATGGGTCTAATTTTTGAGCAACACGTTTCAGTGTTGACCATCGCATTGAACAATCTAAATGTCGGTGCAGTTCGATTTTTTCCATTTGACCCCAATTCTTGATTCCGACGATAAATCAAGATAGCATCCTTGGAAAGAGGTAATCATGTCGACGGAATCCCATCAATTGAAATCATTGGCACCCACTCCTGAAATACAACCCCGGTGGGCAGAAAAGGTCACTTGCAATTCAGGTCAAGAGTACAACTTAGCAAGTCCCGTCGCTACACGAGCCATGGTGGCTTTGATGGATATGGCGGCTGTTCAAGGTGGTGCCGCGAGTCACTATGGAGGCCCCGCTGCCTTTGCTGAGCTGATGTCAGCAGTTCATGGTGTGATGTTTCAAGAGTCTCTTGAAAAAAAAGAACAGTGGCATCAACTTTATCATTTTGTGAATGATGCAGGTCATTGTGAAAATGGAATTTATGCTTTGCGCGCCAACTATGGATTTGCTGGATTGAACCTGGATGAATTGAAAAAATTTAGATCCATCGAAAGTCGTCTGACAGGTCACGGAGAGGCTCATTTATTTCCGGAATCTGTTTTGATCAGCAATGGGCCCTTGGGATCAAGTTTGCCTCAAGCTCAGGGTCTAGCCATGGCAGATGCCCATGCGGGAAAATCAAGAGTGACTGTGGTTTCCATCAGTGATGGCGCAGCAATGGAGGGAGAGGCAAAAGAATCCTTTGCGGCTCTTCCTGGATTTGCATTGAAAGGACAGCTTGCTCCTTTTGTGATGATCATCAGCGACAACAACACAAAACTTTCTGGTCGTATTGATAAAGATAGTTTTTCGATGGAGCCAACTTTTCAATCTTTGAAAACTTTGGGCTGGAATGTTTTCGAAGTTTCCGATGGTCATGATTTGAAAGCCTGTCTTGAAACATTTTTATTGGCGGTTCAATCAGCTCGTCAAAATCCGACAAAGCCTGTTGCGATTCATGCCCGCACGATCAAAGGAATTGGCAATAAGAAGTGTGCAGAGTCTGCAAGCGGGGGACATGGTTTTCCTTTAAAGTCAGCTAAGGAATTGCCCGAGTTTTTATCCGAAATTTATGATGGAGCAGAAGTTCCATCTGCATTTCTGGATTGGGCAAAGGAAATGATTCAAAAAGAGGAAAATAAAAAATCCAGTTCCAAAGCCTCAGTCCCAACAGATAAAATTCAAGTTGGAGTTGCAGCCGCAATGATTCGCGCAAAGAAACAAGGTTTGCCTGTGATTTCAATTTCTTCGGATTTAGCTGGTTCTACAGGAGTGGCGAGTTTTCGAAAAGAATTTCCAAAGGATTCCCTTGATGTTGGGATTGCAGAAAGCAATATGATTTCTGTGGCTGCAGGTTATTCTAAGGCTGGCTATCTACCTGTCGTTGATACTTTTGCTCAGTTTGGTGCGACAAAAGGTGCTTTGCCTTTGACGATGGCGAGTTTGTCTCAAGCTTCGATGATAGCTATTTTTTCACATACAGGATTTCAGGATGCTGCAGATGGGGCTTCTCATCAGGCACTGACATATTATGCCATGTTGGCTGGTATTCCCAATGTGGAAATCATAGCTTTGAGTTGTAAAGATCAGGCCGAAGCCTTGGTGTTTGAGGCTCTTGAAAAAATGGAAAGCTGTCGACAAAAGGGACTTGTTTCTAAATCCTATGTCTTCTTTTTAGGTCGGGAAAATTTTCCATTTCACTATGTTCAAGGAGCAAGCTACAAGTTAGGCCAGGCCCAGATTTTAAAAACAACAGACAAAGATAAGTCAGTTGCTATTTTTGCATTAGGATCGATGGTTCCTCAAGCTCTTCAAGCCGCAGAAAATTTAGAGAAAGTCGGGATCGGAGCTTATGTCATTGACCCTGTTGTTTTGAATGTATGGGATGCAGGACAGATGAATTCTTGGATTCAAAAAGTGAAGGGGAAAGTGTTAGTTGTCGAAGATCATCAAGAAGTTGGAGGTTATGGTCAATTTCTTGCTTCCAAAGTGGCCCAAGCAGGAATTCCTTTGCATTTGAAAGTGCATGCTGTTCAAGGGGTTTTTGGTCAAAGCGCTTACAACGCCATTGATCTTTACAAACAAAATCGCCTGGATGCCCAGGCGATTGAAAAATCATCAATGGAATTTTTTGAAAAATAAGGATCAGACCCTTGTTGCTTAAGCAGCAAGGGAAGCCATTTGATTCAGTTGTTCAGATGAAAAGGCTGAAACAACATCCACAAGAATGATCACTCTTTGTTCAATTTTACCCATGCCACGTACAAAAGTTAAAGTGCGATCATGTCCCAACATTGGTGGTGGTTCAATTTGTGAATCGTGAAGGTCGACGACCTCTTTCACCGAATCCACAATCATGCCGACTTGACCGATATCTGTATCAATCACAATGATACAAGTATCACGAGTGTAATCTTGAGAATCCATTCCAAATCGAACTCGTAAATTCACAACAGGAATAATTTTACCACGAAGATTCATCACTCCTTTCACAAAGTCTGCTGTTTTAGGAACAGGCGTGATTTCGCCAACGCGGTTGATTTCACGAACCGTTTCTATGGGGACTCCGTACTGTTCTGACATCAGTTGAAAAGTCAGATATTGTCCTGCTTTAGCATTCATGGAGTGTTCGCTCATGTGAGATATCCTTTCGTTTACAGTGACAATCTCTTTTCGAAAGTTTTTGTGAATACTTTAATGTCTAAATAGAAATTCAGGAAAAATTAAAATTGGGCGTCCCAAATAGGGAAAACGATGGGGGGAATCTGGTCTAAAGCCTTATTTTTGTAAAGATTTAATTATTGATCGCAGATTTATTCAGTTTTTTCCGACAAGACTTTCGCTAGCAAAAGGAGCAAATCATGTCTACGAAACCTTGGTTACTTGTTGTTGAAGATGATGTTGATGTCCGAGAAGCCATCCTTGATTCTTTAACAGAAGTTGAATGTGAAATAGAGACGGCAGAGAATGGTAAAGAGGGGCTTGAAAAAGTGAAGACGGGAAAGTTTACGGCCGTCATGTCTGACATCAATATGCCTATAATGAATGGATTAGATTTTTTAGCTGAAGTCCGAAAGTGGGGTAGTGATATTCCTTTTGTGGTGCTGTCTGCATTTGCTGATAAACAAAATACGGTAAAAGCCCTACGCATGGGTGCTATGGATTTCTTAGATAAACCATTTGATATTGACCAGTTGATTGAAGTGATTAATCGAGCATTGAGTTTGGGCGCTAAGGTTCGAGAGTTGGATGCAGAACTTCAAAAAATGCAGGAACAAAAAAATCTAACAACTGAGCAAGTGAAGCAACTTCGTGAGGCAAAAAAATTCATGATGATGATGCGCTTTGAAGCAAACGAAGCCAAAGATAAGTCAAAAAAATCAGCTTAAACTGTTTGTTAAGGATAAAGTGAACCATTATGAGTGATTCAGACGGAATGTTTATAGAGCTACCGCAGGAGTTTCTTGCAGAAGCAAGCTTCCTGATCGAGCAATATGAAGAAAGCATGTTAGGATTGGAAAGTAATTCCGAGCCAGCAGCGGAGCTTTCTCAAATTTTTCGAGTTGCTCATTCGATTAAAGGTGGAGCTTCTGCCGTCGGTTTGAATGATTTGTGTCAATTTGCTCACGCTGTAGAAGATCTTCTTTCGCTTTTAAGAGTCGCCCCTGTCTTAGTGAATTCAAAGGTCATATCCCTTTTGCTAGCTTCTGGAGATGCTTTACGGGGTCGTATTGATCAGCTGCGTGTTGGAGCTACATCGGAATGGGATACTTCGGCACTGATCATCGATCTAAAACAAATGACCATCGAATTTAATAAAATTGTTGGCGTAAGCAATGAAAGCATTCCATCTGCACCATCAAATGAAAATCAAGAAGATCATGCGAATTATGAACTGTTAAAAGAGTTGGAAGAAAAATTTGGTGAAGCAGAAAAACCTACAGAACAAAAAATAGAGGTCCCATCACAAGATCTAGATGTCATTGGACAACAGTCCGTTCAGGGGCAAAAAAGTACCATTGAAGAAAATGCGCCGGCGATAGCTGATTCTGCAGCCAAATCAGAAGTTGGATTGGATGAAAAGCTTCTAGAAAAAGTAGAAACGCCATTAACGATGTCTGCTTCATCTCAATCCGTTGTGCCTAATGAAATAAAAGATGCGCAACAGTCTTCCAAATCTGCGCAGTCTCGTCAAAAACTAAACGCTGCATCTTCTTCCATTAAGGTCGATACTCAGCGTGTGGATGCTGTTTTGGATGCTGTTGGTGAATTGGTTGTTTTAAAGAACCAACTTCTGCACGATGAATCCATTCGATTGAATGGCAGCGCTCGTGTTGCTTCAGTTGTCGATCAAATTGATAAGACAGTAAGAGAGTTGTACGACCGTACATTAAGTATTCGTATGACCCCATTAAAATCTTTATTTGTTAAAATTCAACGTATCGTTCGTGATGTTTCCCTGCAATTAGAAAAGCCTGTAGATTTAGAATTGTTAGGAGAAGATACTGAAGTTGAAAGAACTGTCTTTGAACTTTTAGGTGATCCCATGGTTCATATGATTCGAAATGCAATGGATCACGGGATTGAAAAGCCTGCACTTCGAAAAGAGAAAGGCAAAAATCCTGTTGCTAAACTGCGAGTCAGTGCACAGCAAACAGGAGGCAGTGTTTCCATTGAAATTACTGACGATGGTGGTGGAATCAATAAAGAACGCGTTTTTAAAAAGGCCTTAGAAAAAGGAATTATCCCAGCAGGGACGGAAATAAATTCATTAACAGAAGATCAAATTTTTCAATTTTTATTTGCTCCTGGATTTTCAACTGCAGAAAAGGTCAGTGATCTTTCTGGTCGAGGTGTTGGTTTGGATGTTGTGAAGTCCAACTTGGAAAAAATCCATGGGAAAATCGATATTCGAAGTAAGTTGGATCAAGGAACAACGTTTAGGTTGTCTATTCCTTTAAGCACTGCCATCACAGATGGGATTGTCGTGGCGATTGCAGGATCTCGATTTATCGTTCCGATACATACAATTCGTGAAATAGTTCGGGCTATGCCATCAGATTTTACAGACGTTTCAGGCGCTGGACAGGTGGTTCGTATTCGTGAAAACTTACTTCCCGTTGTTGATATCTCATCAACACTGGCCGAAATTAATTGGGATCAGTTAGAGCAAAGTAAGCATATTTCCATCACGAATGCTCAGTCTTTAAGAAAGCTAAGAAATGAATCGATGCTTTTGATCGTTGAGTCTTTGCATGGAGAGGTTTTGCTGCCAGTGGACGATGTCATTGGACAAGCTCAGGTTGTCGTGAAGCCAGTTCCAGGAATGA
>CAZFSX010000013.1:10142-19581 GCA_964522115.1 uncultured Pseudobdellovibrionaceae bacterium
GCATGCACCGCATAAGAGCCACCGAAGTTTGTCGTGTAGTAGTTCCAGGACTGAACTCTATACCTGAAATTTCAGGTGCAGCCATCTTAGGAGATGGTCGCACAGTTTTAGTGATCGATCCAGCATCATTGGTATATCAATCGAACAAACATACAGAACTGACGAAGGATGTGGCAGCATGAGCAATTTTGCCGTCAAAAAAAATTCAAATGTTGAATTTGTCAATACCAGTGAAATCGATTTGAAGGAAAAATCATTCAAATATTTCGCTGAAAAAATGTATGAACTGGCGGGTGTAAATCTTCCATTGAATGCGAAAAATCTGGCACTTGTAAAAAACAGATTGGCGAAAATTATACGTACCCGTGGTTTGAAAAGCTATGAGGATTTGATTGCTGTTTTAGAGAAAAATCGTCAAGACGATATCAATGAATTTATATCTGCCCTGACCACCAATAAGACAAATTTTTTTCGAGAAGAAGCTCATTTTGAGTTTTTTAATAAGTTTCTATCTGATTTTTTTGAATCTCATAGTGAGCTTCGTGTTTGGTGTGCAGCTTCAAGCACAGGACAAGAACCCTACACAATTTCACTGTGCATGAATGAAGCCTTGGGACTGAACATCAAGAAGGTTAAGATGCTTGCAACAGATATTGATTTGCAAGTTTTAGAAAAAGCAGGCAAAGGCGTTTATAATCATGCCGAGATGGAGGGTGTTCCTCATTCTATGCGGCAAAAGTATTTTGATATCATGAAGTCGGATGATACTTACTATCGAGCGAAACCAGAACTGAAGAATCCAATCCGTTTTTCGCAGTTTAATTTGGTGACTGGTAAATTTGATTTCAAAGTTCCATTTAATATTATTTTTTGTCGGAACGTTTTGATTTATTTTGATGAACAAACAACTCGTCAGGTGATTGATCATCTGACGGACAGTGTGCAGGTGGGTGGCTATTTGATTTTGGGGCATTCCGAAGCAGGTACTGTTCGAAATCCTCGTCTTAAAACTATGGGTCGCGCCATTTATCAAAGGATAAAATAGTATGGGAAAAATCAAAGTCCTTATCGTTGATGATTCAGCTGTGATTCGGAAGATGCTCACGCGTATTGTTTCTTCTTCAACGGATATGGAAGTCGTTGGAGTGGCTCCAGATCCTTATGTGGCTCGTGATTTATTGGTGCAACATAAACCGGATGTGATTACTTTGGATGTGGAAATGCCTCGGATGGATGGAATTTCTTTTCTTGAAAAAGTGATGGGACATTTTCCTACGCGCACTTTGATTATTAGCAGTTTGACTCGTCAAGGATCCGAAATGGCATTGCGAGCTTTAGAAGTCGGTGCCGTGGATGTGATCGAAAAACCATCGTTGGATGTGATGAGCACCATGGAATCCTTGACCCAAATGATCCAAGAAAAAATTCGTATGGTGGCCAGATCTCGTTTGCCAGTCCCTGGACAAGTGCCGGCAGCAGCTCGATCAGCACAAGTGAAGGCAACAGCTGGAAAAGCGGCTGGATCTTTGGCAAAGACAACTCATCAATTGATTGCTGTCGCTTCTTCGACAGGTGGAACAGAAGCTTTGAAGGTTTTCCTTTCGGGATTTCCTGCTGATTTGCCAGGAACTGTGATTGTTCAACATATGCCTCCAGGTTTTACAAAAACCTATGCAGAATCTCTGAACCGTCGATATCCATTTGAGGTGAAAGAAGCTGAAGAAGGAGACAAAGTTGTGCCTGGTCGTGTGCTGATTGCTCCTGGAAATTTTCATATGGAAATTACTCGCAGTGGTGGATATTACCATGTTCATTTGCATCAACAGCCCTTGTTGCATGGAGTGCGTCCTGCTGCGGATTTTCTGATGAAGAGCGTGGCGAAACATGCAGGTAAAAATGCCATCGGTGTTGTGCTGACAGGCATGGGCCGTGATGGAGCCGAAGGTCTTTTGGAAATGAAAAATGTCGGGGCTTACAATATTGCACAGAACGAAGAGACCTGCGTGGTTTACGGAATGCCCGGAGCCGCAGTGGCAGCGGGAGCAGTCGATAAAATTTTGCCCTTAGGAAATATTTCTGCGGATGTCTTGCAGCAGCTTCGTAAAAAAGAAGCTGCTTAAGTCATCTGAGTAAACAGCTTGAGTTGGCGAAGAAACTCGACAGGAGCTTCGCTGTGAACCCAATGACCTGCCCCTGGAATTTCGACTCCAAGGGCATTTTTATTTGTTGCCAACATTTCTTGGAAAACAGCCACAGATAAGTCAGGACTTTTTTCTCCCCGAAGAACCAGAGTTGGAATTTGCAAGTCTTTCCATTCTTGCCATTGATCTTTCACTCGTCCTTCGCGCAGAGTTTCCAGCATGGCAGCTTTGGAAAATCTCCAATCAGCAAGGCCTTGTTTGGATTCTTCTAAGTTAGAATAGAGGTACTGTCCTAAGACTTTAGGGTTCTGATAGTTTTTTGCCAGCAAGGGAAATTCATTGAAAAAGAAATCCTTCGCCGATCTCTTTGTTGGAAAAGGGGTGGGGATCATATCGAAAAGGGCCTTGTATTTTTCTCCTGCGACGGGATCAGATTCAGGGCCGATGTCTTCAAGGATCAAGCGTTGCACTTTTTCTGGAAACCGAGATGCAAAGGCTAAGGCATTTCTTGCTCCCATGGAATGGCCCACCAAAATAAACTGCTGCCAGTTTAACTCTTGAATGATCAGATACAGGTCTTCGGCATAATCTTCGGGGCGATAACCGGTGGCAGGTTTCATGGATTTGCCATGACCACGTTGATCATAAACTAAAATATTTTCTGTGGATTCCAGTTCGGAAATAATCCGCCTCCAGTTTGCGGAATAGCCCATCAATCCATGCAAAAAAACCCATCGACGCCCCGAGGAAGGTCCAGTGATTTGATGATGAAAGTGCTGAAGGTAAGACATCGAAGCCTCCAAAAGATTGACGAGGGACATAAAGAAGTACATATACTGCAAGAATGGAAATAAAGCAAAAACCGCAACTTCATGAAGATTGGATCGATCCCTCGGCACGGGATATTGTTCGACGTCTTCAGCAGAGTGGTTTCACCTCTTACCTTGTGGGTGGCTGTGTGCGGGATTTGCTGGCGGGTGAGCATCCCAAGGATTATGATATCGCAACAACCGCTTTGCCAGAGCAGGTGCGACGCAAAATTCATGGGGCCTATGTGATTGGCCGTCGATTTCGTTTGGTTTTGGTCAAGCGGGGGCAACAACAATATGAAGTTGCCACCTTCCGTCGGGAATCTCGGCCTGAAGATTTTCAAAATGCCGAAAGCAACGGGGAATCTGTCGTTGGGGATAATTTTTTTGGAACTCCCGAAGAGGATGCTCTTCGAAGGGACTTCACCATCAATGCTTTGTTCTATGATCCTGTCAAAAATGAATTGATCGATTACGCCAAGGGTGTTCAGGATGTGGATGATCGTATCATCCGTATGATCGGGGATCCAGCTCGACGCTTGGAAGAAGATCCTATTCGAATTTTAAGGGCTCTTCGGCTCAGCCATAAGCTGCGCTTTTCGGTTGAAAACCAACTGCGTCAAGCCATGTTGGAGCAAAGGCAAAGTTTGCAGGCGGCGGTTCTGCCCAGAAAAAGGGAAGAATATTTAAAGATCATGCGATTGCCTCATCCGCTGGCAGCCTTTATGGAAATGTTTGATCTGGGTTTGATGGAAGTTATTTTACCAGGCCTGTTACCTATTTTTCAAAGTCCTGATCGGTTGGAGATTTTTGCAAACTATTTGCAAAAGCGTGACAGCATTGTCCAGGACATGTCAGATCCCATTCAGCTGTACACGTGGTTTTTGTATGCTTACTTTCGAGCGATGGAAGTGGATCTTCAAAAACTGGAAGCCCAAAGCCCCGAAGAAGAAGAAGCTTGGGCCGCGCAAAATCAAGAAATGGCGACTTTTTTTAAAGACCAGTTAGGGCTATTTCGAGCAGAGCAGGGAGCCGTGATGTCGGCGCTTTCTCTGCAAAAAAATCTGCAGGCGGTGGACAGCTTTAAAAAGCGGGGCCAACGGCGTCAAGAGGCCTTTCTTCGTCACACCTATCTACCACTGGCATTCAGAGTAGCCTGTTCGGATTATCTGCTGCCTTCCGGTGATTTAATGTACTGGTCTCAACGCTTGAGCACTCAGAGCTAGAGTTTAAGGTCCACACTTTTCTAAGATGGTTTTTTTCAGAAACGAGCGTGTTTCAGGATCCCATTTTTCTGTCATAAAACTTTGAAAGGTGCCCATCAGTGTGAGCTGCGTTTGCTTGGCCCGTAGCAAAGGCTCATCCGAGGCCAAGCCCAATTCTTGCTGAGCTTTTTGATATAAGTTTGCCAAAAATTCATGATCAGCATCCACCCAGTCTGTGCATTTTTGCTGAAAATCTGGTTGCAAGGATGCAATTTGTAAAAACATCATCCACACTTTGGCTTGAGAGGGGCTGATTTCAGGCCAATCCAGGCATGCTTGCATATAAGCATTCAATTGATCTTTGGCTGTCGAAGCAGATTGCATTCGTTCTTGAATCAAGGACTGGCGCATGAAATGCACGTACTGGATGATCAAGTGCAGGAGCTCTTCGCGACTGTTGAAGTAGTGATGCATGAGGGGGCGTGTGAATCCACCTTCTTTCGAAATTTGCTCGAAGGAAAATCCATCCCATCCTTGTCGGGATAAAACCTTCACGGCACTTTCTAAAATTTGCAGCTTTCTTTTTTCTAGTCGACCTGGTTTCTGTTCAAAAAGTTCCTTGTAGATCGGTTCCATCATTGTTGTTTTCCTCCAAGTCTTCGTGGATTTAGAAGTCTTTGCTGGGCTTTGGTGACATCAGTGTAAAATCCTTTTGACGGTGCGGTCAATTTCAGGACCAAGAACTAGACCTTTGACTTTGATAGAATCAGCCGCTAGTTTGAAAATTAAAGATTTTGGCTATTTGAGTCATTTAATGTTTCACCAAGGAAACGATATTGGAATTTTCGGAATTGTCTCTGCATCCCTCTTTGATGCAATCCATAGAAGAATTGAAATACTCCCAAGCAACTCCCATTCAAGCGGCCTGCATACCTTTGATTCGTGAAGGAAAAGATGTTGCAGGACTTGCTCAGACTGGAACGGGAAAAACGGCAGCTTTTGTCATGCCATTGATGGATCGTATTTTACGATCGCAGGAAGCGGAATTGCCGGCAGGAGTGAAGCCTTTTTCGGAATGGAAGAAGGGGCATTTTGTTTTGGTGCTTGTTCCTACGCGGGAACTGGCTGAGCAGGTGATGGAAAGTGTTGAAAAACTTGGTAAGTATGGCCAGCTCAGCAGCGTTGCGATTTATGGCGGAACTAGTTACGACAAACAAAAAGAAGGCATGGCTCGTCGGGTAGAGTTTGTTGTCGCAACTCCGGGGCGTTTGATTGATTTGTACAAAGAAAACATTGTGGATTTGAAGCAAGTCCGTGCCGTGGTTTTTGATGAAGCGGATCGTATGTTTGATATGGGCTTCAAAGATGACATGAAATACATTCTTCAGCGTTTGCCGAAGGAACGACAGTTCTTAGTTTTCAGTGCCACTTTGAATTTTGAAGTTTTAAATACAGCTTATCAATTTGGTGCCGAGCCTGTGGAAGTGAACGTCAGTCGTGATCAAGCGAAGGCTGAAAATGTGGAAGACTCCATTTTTCACGTCGGGCATTCGGAAAAGCCATCCTATCTTTTGAGCTTGTTAAAAAAATATCAACCAAAACAGGCCATTATCTTTTCTAATTTTAAGAACAATGTTGAAAATATTAGTCGTTTTTTGAATCAAAATGGTGTTCCCAGTTTGGGGATTTCCAGTTTGTTGACTCAAGCTCAACGTAACCGAGTGTTGGAACAATTCAAGGCAGACAATCATCAAAATATTCTCGTGGCGACGGATGTTGCAGCTCGTGGTTTGGACATTCAGGGCGTCGATATGGTGATCAATTTTGAATTGCCGATGGACTCTGAAAGTTATGTGCATCGCATAGGTCGTACAGGGCGTGCAGGGACGACGGGGCAGGCCTTTTCTTTGGTTTGTGATCGCGATGTGGATTCGCTGGCTCGTATCGAGGAATATTTGAAGCACAAATTGACTGTAGGCTGGATGGATGACGAAGCTTTGATCAAAGAATTTGTGGCTTTCCGTGAAGAGCGTGAAGAGCGTAAAAAACCATTTGCTCCTCGCGAAGGTGGCGGAGGACCTCGTCGGGAGGGCCGTTCTGGTCATGACAAGGGACCACGCCGTCATGGCAAAGAAGGATCATCCGGAAAACGTCCTCATCACAGTGGTGGGCACGGGACTTCGGGGCACGGCAGTGGTTCTTCAGAAAAATCACAGGGCAATGCTCATGGTGGCAGTTCGACATCCGCACATGCAGGATCAGGTCCTTCCAGAAACTTCCGTCGTGGTGGAAATTCAGCCGAAGGTTCACGTCGTCAGGATGGTCCATCAAATCGGGATTCGTATCGATCGGGAAAAGATCGTCATGGTTCATCCAGTGGAAAGCATTCATCTCAAGGAAAGCATTCGGGTCGTCGTGATTCCGCAACTCATGCTGGGAAAAAATCCCATGGACATGGTGCTGGAAAATCGACAGCAAAGACTCAAGCAAGTCTTGGGCAAAAAGTGAAAAAGTTCTTTAAGTCCTTATTTGGAGGTTAGACAATGACCGACTCAACAGAGCCTTCTCAGGGGGCTTCAGAATTTGCGCGTACAACTTCTGATAATAGCAGTGAATCATCAGAAGCTCAGGCGGTATCGATGGAGCCATCCTTGGATTATGCTGGTTTTTTATCTCGATTTCTGGCCCTTTGTCTTGATTCTATGATTTGCTCTATTCCAGCGATCGCTTTGAATAGCATACTACCGTTTGCGGGTGGTTTTTTGGTGTATTTTTTATATCATCCTTTTTTTGTATCATCGGAAATGATGGGAACTCCCGGGAAATATCTTTTACGTTTGGCAGTGACGGATGAACAAGGGCAAAGATTGAGTTTTCGCCAAGCTTTCATTCGATATCTTTCCAGTTTCTTGTCGGGCCTTCTTTGTTTGCTAGGTTATTTTTTGGCTTTGTTCACAGAGAAAAATCAAACCCTGCATGACTTGATCGCCAAAACGGTGGTGATCAAAAAAACAGTTCCCGTCGACCATATTTTTCAAGCGTGGTGGAAAAATTTGCAGGACGTTCTTGGTAGAAAGATTGATTTGCATATGCCATCTTCTGCGAAGGATGAGGTGACATTCCAAATTGAAGAACTTTACCGCTTGTACAAAAATGGTGTTTTAACGGAACAAGAGTTTCAAGACAAAAAAAGTGAACTTCTTAAAAAGATCTAAGGACCTAAGCCTAAATTGGTGGAACTTCTTTGAAAAACGTACAGGGCTTGTTTTGTGCATGTTAAGATCAAGTCCATGTTTGGCATTGGTTTTATTAAATCCTTTTTTGAGGAAGAAGATTACGGAAGATCTCGATTAAGAGCTGATTTAAAGTCCGCCCAATTTTCGAAATATGCTGATTTTGAAGATAGTCGTGTGATGGAAGTCTTGCATTGGGAAGCCTTGACGATTTTTGTAGGTGGAATTCATGCCACGATTTCAGATTACGTGGTGATGCTTCACCAGCAAAATCCTCTTTTGAAAATCACTTTAACTTTAAATCTTTGTCTGGTGGCAATTTACTTTATCTTATTTCAGTTGTTTCGAGATGGCAGAGTCTATCAAAAAATACGGCCGACTCATTGGCAGACCATTTTTTTTTCATTGGTAACTTTGGCGGCAGGAATTTTTTGGGTTTGGTTATCACCAACGGTTGAAAAAGCTTCCATCTTGTTTTTGATTGTTTTGATCACGCCCGCATTTGGATATTCCGTTGGACAGTATTTACTTTATGCCATGTCGGCTTTTTTCTTTTTTATCCTGGGACAATTTTTAAGAGTCGAGATTGGTTTGAGCCAAGAGTTTTTTAAGGCCATGAATTTTGCATTTCCAATGACCGTGCTTTGTATGGTCTTTATGATCTTAAGTCGTCGTCGGACCTTGCAAACTTTATTTTCTGCGCTGGCAGATCTTCGGCAGGAAAAAGTTGCCACCGCTCAAATGGCAAAGCTTTCAGCTTTGGGTGAAATGGCTGGGGGGATTGCTCATGAAATCAATAATCCTTTAACTGTGATTCAGTTGCATGTCGTTCAGACCCAGACTTTGCAGCAATTAGGTTCCTTGACGGATAAAATTCTGCTAGAAAACTTAGATAAAATTCAAAACACAACGACGAGAATTTCAAAAATTATCTCAGGGCTTCGCACGTTTTCCAGAGATGGAGTCAAAGATCCTTTTGAACGAGTCGATGTTCATCGTTGGGTGAATGAGACTTTAAGTTTATGCTCTGAAAAATTCAGATATCATCAGCTTGATTTGAATGTCCATATCGAGGAAAACTTGTATGTTCGTGGACGATTGATTCAATTGGGACAGGTGCTGTTGAATTTGATGAATAATGCATTTGATGCAGTTCAAACGTATCCCAAAAAATGGATTCGTTTAGAGGCCAGTCGAAAAGGATCTATTATCGAAGTTAGAGTAACAGATTGTGGTTCAGGGATCCCTGAAGAGGTGGCTGTTAAGATCATGCAGCCATTTTTTACAACGAAGGAAGTGGGCAAGGGCACAGGATTAGGTCTTAGTATTTCCAAGGGGATTATTGAAGATCATCAGGGAAGATTTTTTTTAGATCGTCAGCATGAAAATACTTCTTTCGTTATTCAATTGCCGATTTATTCAACCAACGAAAAGTCTTAATAACCTGATTGCATTCTTGAATCATTTTGTTGCTTTGTTCTTCAGGCGAAGAGCAGGTGATGGTGACAGCCAATCGCGAATTTTTAAAAATACTTTGTCGTAAAGTTTTTTTCTGCGAAGGATAGCGAAGATCGATCACTAAACCCTTCGATTCATTTTCCGTAAAGGGCTTTGCACCCTGAATGTCTAATCCAAAGCTTGGGTAATCCTTCATCCATTGTTTGATATAATGATCGAAGCTAATATTTTTTTCTAAGTTTTGGACTTGAAGGTGAAGCCGAAGATCGGGATTTGAAAAGAATGAAAACTGAAAGGAATCTTTCCGTAGATCTTTCGGATCTTTTTGCCAGGACCACGAATCGCCAGGCTGAAACTGAAATTGGTACTTAGCATACACAGCCGAAGATTCTGGGCGTGAAAGCAGGGAACTTCCCATACCAGGATGAGGAGCTGCTTGGACTAGAATCGACGTCATCGACAATAAAAAAAACAGAACATAAGAGTATTTCATACTCTCATTTTAACAGAGAAATTGAAAAAAACAGGTCCAGTTCTTTCTGGAAAAAGGAACTGGATTTCTGTTTATGGAACAACCATCCAGTTGTTTCGTT
>CAZFSX010000014.1:0-19419 GCA_964522115.1 uncultured Pseudobdellovibrionaceae bacterium
GGGAGACGGGTCTCGAACCCGCAACCCTCAGCTTGGAAGGCTGATACTCTAGCCAATTGAGCTACTCCCGCTTACCTTTTGCACCCAAAAACCAATGTCGCAACACTGGCTTTATCCGGAGCTTTTGTGACTAAATATCGAAGTGGTGGAGAGAGTAGGATTCGAACCTACGTAGACAAAAGCCAGCAGATTTACAGTCTGCCCCCTTTAGCCACTCGGGCATCTCTCCATCGTCAAGGGTAAAACCCAGGGCGATATACACTCACAAAAGCTGGAGCTGGCTATGGGACTCGAACCCGCAACCTGCTGATTACAAATCAGCTGCTCTACCAATTGAGCTAAGCCAGCTTTAAAAATACGTAACCGAGACGTTTTAACGGAAAATTTATGGGAGAGTCAAAGGCTAATCTGTTTTTTTCAATTTTTTTTTGTTTTTTGTTGCCGTAGCGTTTCAGCAAGAGCCATTCCTGTTGCGACGGAAGCATTGTAACTTGCTGCAGAATTTACCTGCGGTATCGAGATCAACTCATCACAGGCCTTGGATGTGGTGGATCTCATGCCCTTATCTTCAGCACCTACGACCCAGATGATTTTCTCTGGGATCTCCAATTCGAATAATTCCTTCTTCGACTCGCCGGCTAATCCAAAAATCCAAAAACCGTGCTCTTTGAATTGATCGAAGACCTGATTCATCGCGGGAACTTCAATCACGGGAACATGCTCTGCTCCACCACTGGCGACTTTATGAGCTGAGGGAGTCAACCCCACAGCCCTGTCTTGAGGAAGAAGAAGAGCATCTACTCCCATCAGCCAAGCTGTTCGCAGAATGGCCCCCAGATTATGTGGATCCTCAAGTCCATCCAAAGCCACAATGACAGCTGATTCTTTGGAGAAAAACTGAGACCATTCGACTTCTGGAAGAGCTCGCGCGATCACGGCGGCCCCTTGATGAGAGGCTGATAATTTATCCAACATGGACTCTGGCTTTTCTTCCACATTCACTCCACGGCGGCGCACGATCTCGACAAGAGAACGCAAATCCTGATTGGACTCCCAGCCCTGACGAACCCAAAACTCCACCAATTCACGAGGACGCACTTCCAAGAATTCACGAATAGCATGATGGCCGGTGATCACTCGTTGATTTTTCTTTTCAAAGGTTCGTAGAGATAATTCGGCTCGCTGACTAACACCTTTTCCTGAAGATGGACCTTGCTGGGGTCTGGATGAACCAGAAGATCCTCTTGAAGCAGAACCTGGTTTTGAAGAAAATGGACGCGAGTTTGATTTTTTAAATGGAGGACGAGCCATAAATACCTTTCTTGCCGAGATGATAGCATCCAAAAGAGAAAGCCCCTTCGGAAAAAAATCAGATCTCGTACGAAAAGGCGTCTTAACACTCCATCGCTGGTTTTTCAAAAGAAGATTTGGGAAAGGGCAATGCCGATAGATTTGCCGATAAAAACGGAAACAACGGAAGTCGGGAAATGTAGATTTACAAAGGACAAAAAGGAAAGACTGAAGGCAGGGGGATAGACTTTCTATCAATGCCCTGCCTTCTTCTGTTTAATTAAGGAAAATACCCACTTGAGGGCGAACTGAAGCTTCAAACTGACTTGAAGAGTAAATTTGATAACTCTGCAAATCAACAAAGGCCGTGGACGGAGAAACTATTTCGTATGGAGTTTTCGCCATACAACCGAAACATCCAATGCCGAAGTTGAGGGATTATTTCCAGATACAGACCATCCCAAATTTCAAAGATGGTATGCTAACTTTCATGAAAACTTTCGAAAGAATCAACCTCAGACTGAAGAATAAATAAACTTCTTACTTCCTGCAGTTTTTCTGTCTGAGAGTAGAAACAGTGCCTTGCCTTTGTTCAGGATAGAAAATGACCTTCGTTGACTTCGATCGGTAATAATTGAGAATCCAAGGGTCTGATACAAAAATAGCTTGAATACAATCCGAAGTCGTCAATTCTTCGATCTGCTGAGCTAATATCAAAGGGTCGTAAACGCAAGGCTGAGCAAGATCTCCTCGCTCCATTTCTTCAGCGTAAGACTTGTACATGGAAGCAATATTTATTCCTAGATGATCAGAATTCATCATCCACCCCTTCAGTAAAGGCAACAGATAAAGACTCCTCTGCTGGGTGGTCTGACCTAAACTGTTCCATACTGAGGATGTCCACTGGTAAATAGCTTCACTGGGATTCTTCTGTTGGATCATTTGCGCTTCAACGGACAAAACAGAGTCTTTCGACGGACTTCTGATCTTGATAAATTTTTCGCAAACTTGAGATAAAAATAATAAGGAATCCATTGGTGTATTTATGGGATCTTTCCATCGAAGACCTCGAAGGCCATTTTTTTGAATGCCTTGATATAAATCATCAAAAAACAGATCCATCACAGATCTTCCTTGAGAAGATTCCGTCGAACTTAAATTTTCAAATCGACACTGCTGGATCCACGCCAAAGCAACTTCTGTCTGCTGATGAAAATCTACGGATCCTAATTCATAACCTCGATATATCATCTCTTTTGGCTGCAAAACCTGAAGCTTCGACCTCCAAGATAAAAGAGTTTCTGCGTTGAAGTTCATGGTTTCCATATGAACGTACACTTGAAAGTCCTTTGGAAAATCGTATTTGGAATCGGGCAAACTACAATCCCACAAAGGATCTGTGCACCTTAGAAGAGCTATCATATTGCGATCATGTTGTTTTTGAATCAGCAAATAAAAAGGATTTGATGAGTCTTCCCACTTTGAAAGAGGTTTTAAATTGTTTAAAGACCTTTGACGATTCAAATTCATGAGGCCTTTATTCAAACTATGCTGGATCAACAAGTACCACTGTTGATACATTAAGCGTGTCGAATTCTGATCAAATTCTAAATTCTTGAAGACCAAGGAGGATGAAGGATCGTCTGCAGCATCTTTCAATCGCATTGCCTTCGAGTAATCTTGATACTTCAAAGATTTTAATTTTGGATCTTGGCAAAACCGCAAATTTTCTGCCTGGACTTCGTCCATAGGATTGAATGCACGCAGATCTCGATTTCTCGACAACTTCAAATCTGATATTTTCGATGCTGGTACCCAACCTAAATACCCCAAAGATGTCCGAACTAACCACCAAGCCTGCAATCCGCAGCCCATAGTCTCTGATAATTTTTCAACTGAATCTTGGGGTAAAACTTCAGTGACAGGGTCAAAACTTTGATAAGTTTGATTACGTGTTCGAATCTCTTCGTAACCTGACCCCATCGTGCTACATTGATCTGGTGCCCGAAAAATATATATTGGAGAGGAGTTTACAGATCTTCCTTTTTTCCCTTGATAAGAAGCCCTCACCGATTTTTTTAGAAAAAGCTGATCACGAGAAGAAGATTGTTGAATCGATTCTGATGACAAATGAGGAGAAGCGTCCATACCTGACATAGTTGTGGCTTTACTTTCCTGCAATAAACTTTGAATCTGATCCATGTAGAGTTCGACAAAATAACCAAAATAATTGATCCGAGGAGATCGACCAGCTTGTTTCGTCGTCAATGCTCGCTGCGATTCCTTACCAAGATTGTATAAGGTGACTAATATTCCAGGATTATTGTGAATTGAAAGCCCCAGTTGTTGGTAGATCGTCTGACTTTTCAAAAGCAATGCGGCAACATAACGTACAGATTGGTCCGGCAGCAGAAGTGCTTTTGCAATTTCCCGTCGATTTCGGATGGGTCGATTTTCTATTTGAGCCATCATCGGCTCAACAGATTCTGCCGTATCTGTATAAATCTGCCCCCACCCAAAGCTGAAGGAGAAACCCAAGAGTTTTCCTTCTGGACTCAACCCCATTCGAACTAAATCATCTTGAAGCTTATCATCCACATGAACATTGAGGCTATTTTCTGCAAGCAAGGACCCGGCGATGGCTCGTGGATCCACTTCGTAGTCTTTTCCTGCTTGGATAATTTCAGACCGAAATTTTTTTATCAAAAATATCATGTCCTGCTTAGGAGCTTTCATGGATCCGTCCCAATTCACAAGCTTCTTGCAATTGGGATCGTAGGAGCACAGAGTCTGATAGGATACCGAAGTTACAGACCTTGCCTCAGCTTGAGAGACAGAGCCTGCGTAAATTATCCATAGAAAAATTCCTATCAAGGATTTTCGCTGAATCACAGAACCCTCTATGGCTTGAAACCTGCTTCGTCATCTGGATCTTCATCCTCATCTGAAGAGTCTTCTGGCTCTGCAGCCTGAGATGGATCTTCCACCTTTGGAGAAACTGGTTTTGATGTTTTGGATTCAGAAGAAGACTGATTTGGCTTTTGAATTGGACGCACTTGTGAAGGTTTCATGGGATTCAACTGCAGATCCAGAGGAAGGGTTGATTGATCTAAAGACTGACTCCCATGACCTGTCACTCGGCATAAATTTGATTCCGAAGAGGCTTCAAATTGAAAATCCTTCGATGCTAAGAATGAACCCTGATACTTCACTTGCACCGTCAAGGTGTGCGCCCCCCTTCTTTTCGGAGAGCAATACTCAATTGTCATATTTGCAGAAGCTTGCTCTTTTAAATGAGCCACCAGTTTTTTAAATATCGCCTGAAGATCCCCCATCTCTGAACCATGAAAAGATCCTGAGGGAGATAACTTTTTAATTTGTTCTTGATTGACCTCGGTTCCCACTGTGACACCATAATGATTGACACGACTCTTCTTGATTGTGCTCTCAACAGCTGTTGAGGGCAGCAAATCTGCTTGATCTGTTCCATCAGTATAAACAATCAAATTCGTCATATTTTTTTGAAGATTTGAATCTCCCACGCTGTCGGATAATCTCTGCAAATTGATGGTCAAAGATTGAAGTGATTCATTCAGATTTGTCGACTTGTCCGAACAATAATCAGAAGGACAGGTTAAATTTTCTATCGATTCCAAAAGCTGGGGAAGTTGTTCTTTGGCAATAAAAGAGTAACCGGGGACCAAGCTGCGATATCCTAAACGTCCATCAAATGAAAATAATCCCAGCCGAAGTGAAGTATTATCTGTTGAGCTGAAATAATCCTTCGCAAAAGCTAAAACAGAATCTTTCAACTTTTTAAAAGAGGCTTCATCATCAGCCACACTCCCACTTAAATCGATCAAAAGGGCTGTGTTTAGCGTGACATTCCCTTTCAATAATTGAGTTCCCGCGGCACTTTCAGACCCCGAAATGGGTTGACCGTCTTCCAGCAAAACAAAATCTTTAGGCTGAAAATCCAAAATAAACTTTTGACTGTTTTTTTCCTTCGCCGAGATACTGATTTGAATAGGCTGATAATAACTATACCGCTTAGACTCCGAGAAAAGGACTTCGTACTCTTTGCAAGCGCTGAGGCTGATCAGAGTCAATCCAGCAGCTATCACTTTTATAAAACATGTTGAAAACACCTTTGGCCTCCTGATTTCGTCGATTGGAATCAGTCTTTAAACAAAAGATATTTCGATTGCCTAGTTAATTTTAAGAAATTGAAGAAATAATACGGGGGCGCCTCGAATCGTCTACTTAAAAGCCCCCCATCCTCCATTGCGATCAGTCTGAAGGTGGAAGACATCGATGGCTCTCATTCATCCAAGATCGTTTTAAAGAAGTCTTCAAGAAATTCTTGGCTTGTATTTTGCGAATATTGAAGAAGGAAAATATTGCAAGGGTCTTTCACAAATATTGAACTTCTGATGGGCTAAAGATAGAGCTTCGAAGTATCTCAGCCTGAATTTGAAGTGGAGATCTCGTTATGTTTGTTTTCTATTTCCTGTTTGCCTTCTTTGGCTTCTTCATGACGTTCACATCCAGCCAATGGGTCTTGGCTGCAAAATCCTTAGAAATCCACCCAACTTTGGGAGCTGAGCCTACGTTTACAAATCAAAAATTGATTCATGCGGCATTGTACCCCTTATTCCCTGGAGACGATGTCACAACGAAAGAGGGCTTATTTCTTATCCGCGAAGTTGCGGATCAAGTTCGCAAAGATTGCCCAGAGTGCCAGATATCCAAGACAATCGATAAAAATGGTCGGCCAGCTTATGAAGTTCAAACTCCCTACGGATTTGAATTTCAAATCACCATGGACTGCAAGGTCATAGAAATTATTTTAAGTCCACTGACAATTCAACAGACCCACAAAAATTTGAATCATCTGCAGCGACTGATCTGGCTGACCACACGAAAACAAGGTCTTTTCCCCAACCCTTACTATGGTGGTGCCCATGTCAATCTTGGTTTTCAATCTGCTTTCCGAAATAACCTTTTTGCTTTTACAAATTATCTATCCATATTGATGTCCAACAGTCTGGCCCTCAGAGAGTTTGGCGCAGGCCCCATGAACTCGCCCACTCTTTTAGATTTGCCTGCTGATCAGCAGGAGGCTTTTGCTCATGGAATTGCACAGATGGAGAAAGCCTATCTTCAAAGCATGGATCGTATTGAAATGCAGATGAAGACAAATTCAATAAATTTTCCTCAAAAAAAAGCTTCTCGATTTCAAGATCAACTTATCCTTGAATATCAAAATCTATCTGACAAGAAGCTGCTTCCGAAAGAGGAACAAACTGACTTTTGGGTCCAACATCTGATCACGCAAGCTTTTCATTCCAATCCCAAGGGGCAAGTTCCGGCGGATAAGTTTCAAGCCGTTTCTCTTTCTAAAATATTGGACCCCAATATCGAAGATAAAAATAAAGTCATTGAACATCGATTCTTTCTTGCTTTTAAAAATGCCCAACAGATGTTTCTTGCCTATCTTTTGACAGAAGGATGGGCTCAGTATGCCTGGCAGTCAGCCAGCAAATTTGTAACTATCCAATTTCAACCGGATGAGCCTTTGACTCCTGAAGAAATATTCATTCAGAATAAGTACACAGTCACTCCTTTAAATTCCAAAGAACCTCTACCTGCAAATCCTATTACCTATCTAAGTCTTCGGGGAATTTTGAACAGTCGCTTTATCACAGATGAAGCGTCGGCCATGAATTTCATGGCTCAAATCAAGGATCTTTTACCACCCGTGCATCTTGCAGACGATAAGCCCTATCTCAGACAGCAGTTGGCTCGCTATGCTCAAAATACCAGCCAGATTCTTCCCGCTCTGCCCGAAGAAACTATTCATCCTGATCCATATTCCGAATTCCATGCTTCTCGAAAACCTCTTTTGGAAGACAACTCTGGCCCTACGAATTTGAATCAACGCCTGATTCATTTGGATCAACTGAAGTTTATCTCTCCTGAAGAACTTCAATTTCTACAAGCGGGCATCACCCAAAGAATTCATGCTATCTGGGCTTTTTTAAAAGATCTGCAATCAGCGAAAGAGGCTTCTGATGCCTTTGAAAGTGGAAGTCTTTCCAAGGCCCGATTTGAAAGACTCTTAAGATTTTATCACCTGACAATGGCTGAGATCAAAAATATCCCCCTTGAAAGTGCTGGTTTTTTCTATGGAATTGATATTATTCGCCATCCTCAGGGACATTTTGTGGGACTTGAAGATAATATAGGAAACCTTGGGGGTATGGCTGATGTTTTGGAAAATCGCCTGGATTTTATGTCCCACCATCTGTCATCTCTGGGGCCACTTTTCGGAGTTGAATCTATAGAGGATCTACGAGGTGGCAAACTGAAACGAAGTGAACCTGGATTTCTTGAAAAGGTTGTTCAGGTTTTGAAGAAAAAAAAATCTGACCGTCAAGTATGGGTTATCTTCAGAGAAAACACTGAAGAAATGGAGCACTTGAAGTTTTATATTCAACAACTTCGTCATGCTGGTGCAAAAGTGATCACCCTGAAACAACTTCAAGAAAATCCTGACTTCATTCAAGATGGTGATGCTGTTTTACTTCGAACGATCTCTCCAAGGCATCCTGACCTTCCTGTCCAAGTCCGTGACAAAATCCAGCATGGTCAGGTGACTTGGGTTGGTTCATCTGCTTTATGGCAACTTCTGAGCAACAAAGAATTTATGATCGAAATTCCCTCTCTGATTCGACATTATCTGCACCAAGAACCTTTGCTGGATCAACCGGAAATCATTCCACTCTGGGATGATAGCTTAGAGTCAAAAAATAAGTTTCGTGAGGATCTTTTTTTTTCGTATCAACATGAGTGGCCGTCCTATGTTTTAAAACTGACAAATGCAGCCCAAGGTGTTGGTGTTTATTTTCAAAAAGATCTGACTCATATTTTCAGCAAATATTTCCATCGGTCGCAACAACAAATCTTGCAGCGCTTTGTTCACCCATCCACGGTTGGTCATTTCATTAGCGATTTTCGTCTGCCAACTTTGGTTGTCGGAGGCGAGGTCCACGTCAGCGATTACCCCTGGTCCCGCGCCATTGAAAATACTCCCTCTGCAAAAATGAATGTCAGCGACAAAGCCATGGTGCTTCCCGTTTTTTTAACAACAGAAATTCAAGAGCAGAAAATATCGCCATTGGCGAGGAAACAGAATCCTGTAAGATGCGATCAGCTTTGGGGTGGATTGCACTGAGAAGACAGTGCTTCATCAACTTAAGGGCTGTCTTCTAAATAATTTTCTTTTCCCCAAATTTTTTTGTACGGCAAAATAAGATCCTTGTAGGTTTTCGATAGGTTTTTGATATCATGAGTCCACTTAATTTCAATGGCCCACTTTTTGTATTGATAAAAATCAACCTCGCCACCTTTTGAGGAGGTTAAAAATCCCATACGGTCAAACTTACGACGTAAAAATTCATGAGCCACCATTTCAGCTAAAATGGAATCATCAATCTCTCCATCATCCAAACCCACCCAATGCAAAGCCAATCTTAAAATCAGTGGATCTGTTAGATAGTATTTCTTTTCTTTCTTAAACCGATAAGCTCCTGTGTTGGGATCAATACTATACAAAGATCGAAGGACAAACATATCTTCAAACATATTCAAATATTCCGAAACCGTATGATGAGAACCGACTTGAGTTCGTTGTGCTAATTTTTGTAAACTCATTGTCGATCCCATGGTCAAAGCGACTTGACTGAGAATATCTTTCGCATACAGTTCATTTTTTCCAGCCTTCACGACATCACCAAGAATCCACTTTTCGATTGTTTTCAGACTGTGTTTGACTTTGCTTGATGAGGCACCGGCCTCTGTCACTGCGATGGGAAAGCCCCCGACATGAAAATATTTTTCAAGCTCTTCTTGGTGTGATAACTGTGACCAACCTGCTTGCTTTCTCATACTTTGGTATTCCCAAAAGTTCATTGGAAGCAATAGAATATCTTCACCAAGGCCTTCTCGACCAGGCATCCGATCAACTCCTTGCCGTAAATCCATCACATGAGATCCCGTCACGACAATTGTTCCACTATAACCACTATCGATCAGATGTTTGATGGGTCGTGACCACTCTTTCACAAAAGTTACTTCATCTAAAAAAATATATTTCTTTTTTCGATGCAACTGCAGCCACTCATGAAGTTCTTTACTATTTTCAATATTTTCACAGCTTTCAAAAATAATATTTCCAGGTGATGTCTTCTGGCATGCCTCCAAAAGAATCGTTTTCATCAAGGAAGACTTACCAATTTGCCGAGGTCCTCGCAGAGTTGTCACCCCTGATTGAAGCTGGACATGAGGAAAAGGCCTGCGAAAGGGGCGACTTTCCAGATCTATGAGATGTTTATCTTGCTTTTCCCAGTTTTTATTTTCCCAAAAGTTTTGCATAGTTAGATATTAAAATAAAGTGTGGGCAGTGAAAATGTCAAGTGTGGGCAGCTAGAAAGTCGAGTGTGGGCATCAAAACTATCCTTATCGCTAGCAGCTTCGTCGGCACAGCGATCGACGATTTATCAAAGTTTCGTCATTAATGGCCTGTGGGGTAAAGTTTTGGAAGTTCGGTAGATAGAAGAGGTTGCATGGTTGGACGTAGTTTCTGCAGGACCATTTGAAAATCAGCTTGAGGAGGCAATGATCCTGGTGGAATTTTTTTTAATAGAGCAATGAATGTTTCATTGGAAAGTCTTTCATCCCGAGTCATGTAAATGAGTTCCTCCACAGCTAAGGGATGCTGAGGGTTGATCATCTTTGGCGAAGTCAACGCCACTTCATAATAGGACTGAACGTACTTTGTATCTAAGTCCTTACCGAGAACCAAAAGATCTGATCGCATTTTATGAGAAGCCAAAGGTTTCTGAGTCAGGTCCTGAACATAAGAAATACGATCTTTGGGTTCAAGGTAAATTGATCCCAGAGCTGTTCCTGCATAAACGCTCTGCTGAAGTTCCAAACTCCAGTCCTTGTGCTTTTGTATCACTCTTTCATAATCCAAAACGGCTTTCTTCAAATCATCCATTTTTGGATGCACCCTTGGCAAAGATCGACCCAATTCAAAAACTAACTGCTTTCCCGCCCCAGAGTGAGTTTGCAAACGATCCATCACTTTTTTCTTTTGATCCAGAGAAGCATTCACATGAAGCAATGACCTGGCCAGTAAAACCAAGGACTCTTCTTTCACCTCGGGTGTTTTCATAATTTCATTCGTGACCCTCTCAAAAGACTCACCCTGAAGTCCTACGGTAAAGTAAGACACTGCTTGAATAGAATGAGAACCTCGACGGGGATGACGTAGCACCTGCATGGAAATTTTTTCCAAATCCTGGGGTTGAATCTGCAAGAGCTTTCCTGGTAATGCTGTCATCAAGTCTTGATCTTGAGTTTTTGAAGATTGGATGACGTGATCATAAAAGTCACCCTCGCGCTGAAATGAGAATAACTTTGTCTGCAAATCTTTAAAGTACCCCGCATCAGACTCCAAATGAGCTTCAGAAGATCTTACAGGCATCTGGTCCCACTGATGGAGAACTGCTTTGGAAAGTTGATCGATCACCTGAGCAGGAACATTGTTTTTATTTTTTTTCAACTCGCTGAGATATTGAGACAAGAAGCGAAGATCTTGAATCGGACTCTGATTCCACCTTTTTTGAAATCCAGCCCAATCCTGATCCGTTAAAGAGGGCATCATCTTTACCCAAGGTAATGCAAGTTCAAATTCGCCATTTTTCTGATAAGTTAAAGCCAAATCCGCGGCTGCTTTTTGATACTCAGGAGTGGATGTTTGCCCTAAGTAAGCTAACCACATGAGATGACGACGAAGTTGTTGTAAGCATTCTTTTTGCTCTGGGCATTTGGGAATATTTGAACACGGTGATGACATCGGTAGCTGAGAAAGGTTTTTCATATCTGGTGACTCTTGAAAGTATTTCTTTATTTCTTGAATTGATCCATGACTTGGAAGTCGTCCAGAAAATGCAAGTTCTCGTGCTAAACTTGTTGCTAAGTACCCATTGATGGATTTGCCATCCACTGTGCTGGCCAGAAGAATATTCTTTACAAGTAAAGGCTTTGCTTTTGATGGAAGGGACTTTTCAAGTGCTGATCCACGGAAAATATCTAAAATATTTTTCACAACTACTGTCACCTGTGGGGCAGCAAAGGATGTTCCGTTGATCATCGACTGAGTTCCCTGGTCACAGGATCCTCCACGTTGTTGTTGGAGTACTTTATTAATTCTTGATTTTTCACCCATGCTGACTTGAATATTTTCTGAAGGCGCTTGCAACGAGGCCTCATTCGCTAAGAACCAATCTGTACCATCTATGGATTGCCCACCCACTTGGAACACATGAGGAACAATTTCCATCGATGTTTGTAAAACTTTGTTTGCAGAAGTCTTTTTTTCTCCTGAATTTCCAGAAGATTGAACGACAATACAACCCTTCTCAATAAAGCTATCTGACAAATATGCCGCAACAGGAATCTCAATATCATCGATACTTTGATTCATACTCAGATTGATCACCTCAGCACCATCCGTGCAAAGCTGGTTCACTCCCTCATTGAGGAAAGTCGAGTCTTCTGTACTCTGCTTGCCAATCAGTATTTCTGTCCCTGGGGCAAGGCGATCAATAACTGAGGCTACCGCCGTTCCATGCCCTTCTTCATCCGTTTGATCCTTCATTAGACCGAACATCTTCGAGGGATATTGAATATTTGGCGCCTGAAAATTTTTGGCAGTCTGTCCATCAAGGCCTGTATCGATTATTCCTATTTTTGTTTTCGATGGGATTTTCCATTGTTTGAGTTGCTGGTTCATCAGATCATTTCCCATCATGAAGTCTTCCCAGCCTGTGGCAACTCCTGAACCCGAACACTTATTTGTCAGAGGGCAGAGCTTCTGGTTTTCTAGTGCTGCAGATTTGGAAATGAATTCTTCAGGCAAAGTTTCTAGTTTTGATTTTGAATCTTTCAAGCATTCTAGGCAGTTCGACTGTCCCTCGGTCTTCGCATTGGCATTCCAATGAGTTTGAACATACTGTCGAATTTCCTTTGGGTGGGGTCTTTGTTTTTTTAACTGCAAATAGAGTTGTTCATTCAAACCCTGACGGCTTTCTAAAATCAAGGATTGAGGACTTCGGCGCAAAACCTTCATCTGTGTTGGCACTGGGTACTTTGCGGAATTCTTATCTGGAAAAGTCAGAACAATTTGATAAATTCCACGCCTGTTCACCTTCTGAAATTTTTCCGAGGGATATAAGATCTGATGAAAGGAAAACGTCTGTGGGTCATGGATCATGGGATCAACAGCTTTGCGCCCATCATTGTTCTGTGACCAACTCAGACTGAAAGAAAAGAAAATCCAATATAGGATCGATGCAGTTAATTTCATATGCGTATCTTATCGGAATTTTCTGGATTTTATTCATAGCCAGGATTCGTATTTCACAACGAAGGAATTCTCGACCTTGGTCTGCAAAATTATTTTTTAAGCTTTTTTATCAAATCATGATAAGCGTCTGGAGCTCCTTCTTGAAGACACCATCTCTTTACTTTTTCTTTATGAAATGGAAATCTCTTTGCCACGAGCACGGCTTGATCTAAACATTCACGAGCTTTAAAATGGATGTAAGAAGCAAGACGATCTCTAATACAATCTGTAGGAGAGTAAATATACAAGACTTGCCCTTCCACTTTTCGTTCATCTGGCACAATTTGAATATCGTCACCAATACCGATGGGGCCAAACATGAATTCCACAAATTTATCACAATCTGGATGAATATAATGTCTTCCTTGAGAACACTGAAAACCAATTTCTTTCATTACAGAAGGAATTTTACCCTCAACGTAGGTTTTAAGAACTAAATCTAAATCACCAGATTTGTAAGCTCCTTCGGAATAAATTGCGGCAACAGCACCTCCAACAAGAACGGTATCAATGCCATTCTTCGCAAGGTGCCAAGCAACAAAGAGCCAGACATCCTCTTCGGAGCAGTTTTTCCAATCTGGAGTTTTCAAGTGACAGGCTTTCCTTTTCTTCTGGGTCTGCGACGCGTTTGAAATAGTTTTTGCCTTTCAGAAAGGGGAATACTTTCATAGGCAACTTCCACCAAACCCTTTAATGGTTTCGTCAAAGGGGATTTAGGATTGAATGAGTAAATTCTTGAGCGCCCTACTTCTTTCGAAATTAAAACACCAGATAATTCAAAACGATTGAGCTGATTGACTACTGGATTCAAAGCTATATTGAAATCTCTTGCAATTCCTGAAGCATGAGATTCACCATAATGAAAAAGATGGAGAAGTATTTTTTCTGCGGTTTTATTTCCAAATATACCTTCTAACATAGGCTAGAGTATCAACCAAAAGTTGGCTTATATCAACCAAATATTGGTTGATATTTAATGAGAATATAAATCAAAAAGGAATTCCTCGACCTTGGGGTAGATTCATGGCTAGGATCAGATATCGGGGGAATTTATGAATCATTGGTGTTTGAGTGCTATGAGATCGATGAGGAGTGCTTCATGGGTATCGATCTTTATCTGTGTTTTTTTATTTCTAAGGAGTCCTATGGTTATGGCTAAGAATACATCGTCCTCTCAAAATCCAAAATCTGAAGTTGCGATCCTGGCCGGTGGTTGTTTTTGGGGAGTTGAGGAATTGCTTCGTACCTACCCTGGCGTCCTTCAAACCCGCGTTGGATATTCAGGAGGAAAAGTCGCAAACCCTACTTACAATATTGTCAAACTTGGAACCAGCGATCATGCCGAATCCGTGGAGGTCACCTTTGATCCAAAGATTCTGAGTTTTGAAAAGTTATTGCTTTATTTCTTTAAGCTGCACGATCCAACAACAAAAAACCAACAGGGCAATGATCGAGGCACTCAGTATCGATCTGTGATTTTTTATAAAACGGATGAGCAAAAAAAGGTGACTGAAGAAGTGAAGGCCCGCGTGGAAAAATCAGGCGCATGGAAAAAACCCATCGTCACAGAGATCCAGGCTTTCAAGGAGTTTTATCCTGCCGAGGACTATCATCAAAAATACTTGCAAAAAAATCCCGACGGCTACACTTGCCACTTCGTCCGGGATTTAAAGTTTTGATGAGATTAGGGTGGGCTTCGACTTTTATGAAGAAAACTATAAAATCGAAGACCTCCGAACACTGTCAGAATCTTAACATCTAGTAAAAATTCTTGGATTGCTGTACATTCCTGTCCTATGCGTTTACGGAAGCTTTTGCCGATCCAATCATTGAACTCCCTTCTGACTTTCGCTCTGGCTGTCAGTGCAACATCCTTATCTGCATCTGCTGGAATTGGCAGGGCCTGTGATCAATTATTTCCGCTGGAGTCACTGAAGACTTTTGAAGAGTTCAACTTACCAACTGCCTCAAAAAATGCAGAGCAGTGGCTGATGGAAATCAGTGATTGGATTCGCCATCGTTTTGAAATTGGTCATCCGCGACTCTTGCCAAGCTTGAATTCCAAAAATCCGACAGAAGTTAAATTGGCACAGGCCTTTGAACGCCTGAAGCTTGAATTTATCCACGAAGATACGACATCGTTTTGGTGGGAAATCTTTCCTGTGGATGTTCAGAATATTTTAACAGATGCAGAGTTTCATCTTTCTGAAAGAAAAGAACCCCAAACGTGGATTCTGGAAATTAGCAATTGGACTCGCCAACTGCAGGCTTCGGGACAGCGGGTACGGACTCCTCGCATCGATGCTTCCGATAAGAATGAGCGCATTCTTGCTCGAGCGCTATTCCGTCACAAGGATAGAGTTAAAACTGATGAACGCAACCTGGCCTGGTGGACAGATTATCCCGAAGATATTCAATCTATGTGGGCCGAAGAAGGAATTCTGGAAAAAAGAAAGCGCACGGATGAGCAGTGGGTGATAGAGATCAGCCAATGGGTACGCACAGCTTACCAAACAAGGGCGACACAAAAATTCCCCTACTTTACTCCAAGATCCACCGCAAAGAATGAGACTGAAAAAACTTTAGGCATTGGATTTGCCAATCTGAAAAGAAAAGCCAAAGCAAAAGATCCTTCGACACCTTGGTGGAAGCCTTTCCCGCAAGACGTTCAACAAATTTGGATAGAAACACGAGTGATTCCCTACCTAGACTTGGTCAAGTCGGGCTTAAAAAAGTAATTCGGAGTCAACTCCGAGTTACACTCAAGTAATTCGGAGTTGACTCCGAATTACTTTTTTTGTATCTTAGAAGCAGGGTGACCTATGAATCTTCCAAAAAGAATCTATGCTGATTTTATCCGTAAGGATCTTGATCGAAAAATGGTCTTTATCGGTGGACCACGTCAGGTAGGTAAGACAACCTTGGCGATGAGTTATATTCAGGGATACAAAGATAATCACCCAGCCTATCTGAATTGGGACAATGAACTTTCACGAAAAATTATTCTTAAACAGGACTGGCCTAAAGATCAGCCACTGATTGTTTTTGATGAAATTCATAAGCGAAAGGGGTGGCAAACCTTAGTCAAGGGCGTTTGGGATGTTTGGAAAAACACGCAAAAATTTCTTATCACAGGATCGGCTCGTCTTGATGTTTTTCGCAAAGGCGGCGACTCACTGATGGGAAGATATCATTATTACCGCCTTCATCCTTTCTCGTTACCTGAATTTGGAAATACTGAAAAAAATATGAAAATCCTTTTCCAATTTGGTGGATTTCCAGAACCTCTCTTAATGCAAGATGAAACCGAACTTCGTCGCTGGCATTTACAACGTGTTTCTAAATTGGTTCGCATCGACCTCAGAGATCTTGAGAAAGTGAATGATTTAGATAAAGTGGAATTACTTGCAGAAGAACTGCCCAACAGAGTGGGAAGTCAACTATCGTATAAGTCTTTGTCTGAAGATCTGGGTGTATCTGATAAAACGGTGAAGATGTGGGTTCAAATTTTGGATTCACTTTATTATTGTTATTTGATTGCTCCCTATGGAAATACGCGTATCAAGGCAATTAAGAAAACTCCCAAGTTGTATTTATGGGATTGGTCTCAGGTCGCTGATCCTGGTGCTCGATTTGAAAATATGGTGGCATCTCATTTGCTAAAGCTCTGCGATTATTGGCAAGATGTTTTAGGATATAAAACAGAACTTCGCTACCTTCGAGATGAAAGTGGCCGAGAGTGTGATTTTGTTGTTCTGAAAGATCGAAAACCCGTTTTTGCCGTCGAGTGCAAGTTGAACGACACGGATATTTCACCCTCTGTTTTGTATTTCAAAAATAAATTGAATATTCCTCACTGGTATCAGGTTCACATGGGACAAAAATCAAGAAAACTTGCTCCTGACCTAGAGATCTTACCTTTTGATGAGTTTTGCAAGTCGGCTGGTTTGATTTAAAGAATGAGGATTCATCAAGACATCAGCTGAGCGACATGGATCATTGTATCAAAGTATTCGTTCAGCTGACTTTCATCATTAGGATGAAGTTCACCTTCATACACAAGGATGGGACGAACAGAAGCTCTCTTTGGAAATGGTATGACATCAATTTTTCTTTGCACTTCCTTGATGACACTTTTATCAATCATCCTGACACATTTAAACTCTGCTACAAAAAATAAATCTCGCCTTGTATGTATCAGTAAATCAACTTGAGCACTTCCTTTGATGCGTGTCGATTTTTTTTGATAGTAAGGAGAATTTACAAGTACATCAGACTCATCCATCTGAATCAATGGCAAAAGACTGGATTTTGAATTCAGAATCAAATTTTCAAATTGCAAACCTAAGACGCTGTCCCAATTCATCATTTGATCAAGATTTCGAACAATCAGACTTTTTGATTTAATTTTATTTTTATGTGGTTCGATATATTTAAGATAAAATCTTAAATAATTATCTTTCAACCTTAATTTACTATTTTTGGTTCTCTCTCCCGTTGGAGAATAGGAATAATCACGTTCGCAAAAACCTGATAGAATGAGCGTCTCCATTTGTCTTGAAAAATGACTATTCAAATCAACCTTCAATCGTTTCGCTAGCTCCGCAGGTGGTTGCTTTTCTTTTTCTAGCTGTCGGATTATTTTTTCAAGACCAGTGCTTTTTTTCAAAAAAATTTCTGAAAATATCTTATCAAAATCATTGAACAAGAAGCCACTCTCATGAAAACACTTTTTGACGATGGATTTTTCAGAACTTTCTTTTGAAACAAGCTCTTCAAGATATTTTGGTACTCCTCCAGTCACTGATAAAATTTTAAGCTTTTCGTAAGAAGATAAATTTTTACCTCCATATTGATCCCAAAAACGACTAGACTCAGATAAAGTCAACTCTTGAAGATGAATCTGCAAAGAAACTCGTCCTACAAAATTTGCATTCTGAATAACATTATCCTGAATCCAACTAGAAACTGATCCACATAAAACCAGTATAAGTTTTGTATTTAAACTCAACTCTGTATCCCAAGCCTTTTGAAGTTGGGCACTAAATAAAGGATCACCATGTGCCATCCATGAAATCTCATCCAGCAAAATGACACATTCAGTATTTCTTGCTCTTACTGCAAGTTCATTGAATGCTTGCGACCATGTTTCAAACCTCATTTCAGGTGCATGGAATTGCTTGGACAGATCACTTGCAAACTCTTGCAGCTGATCTGCGCGAGATACCCCCTTATTTGGGTATAAGCCCTGAAATTTGATAAACTTTCCATGCTGTTGGGCAAATTCTTGGATAAGACGAGATTTACCTATGCGACGACGCCCCGTTAATGTCACTAAACCGGCTGATTTTTTTTTCTTAAGCTCATTCAGAAGCTTCAGTTCCTGATTCCTACCCCAAAAACTCTTGGCTGCCTTCATTATCATCCTATCTGTAACTGCTTATTTTCAGCAGTTACAGATAGGATGATATATGGGTTTTAAGTTATCTGCAAGTGCTATAAAACAGCAGTTACAGATAACTTACTTTAATTCCGCTAAAAGGGATTCCAGTGCTTGTTGGGGGGCTTTGGCTTGCAACAAAGGACGGCCGATGACCAAGGCGCTTGATCCGGCCTGCAAGGCTTCGACGGGAGTCATGATTCGGCTCTGATCATCTTTGCTGCCTGGAGTGGTTGCCTGCTGCCAACGAATCCCCGGAGTCACACATTGCAAATCTAAATCTTTCACCAACTGCAACTCATGAGGAGAACACACAAGTCCTGATAATCCTGCCTGCGCAACTTCTTCCGCCAAACTGCGCACATGTTGTGAAACAGGCTCTGGACGATAAATGTGCGACAGGTCCTGCGCCGTCCATGAGGTCAAAATCGTCACCGCCAAAATTGAAAAAGGCCTTTGCTGTTGCAACTGAGCTTCCAGGGCCGCCAGTTGCTGCAAAGTGGGAACACCGCACATCGCGTGCACTGTCACAAAACTCGCACCACCTTCGAAGGCCGCCTGCACCGAAGACAACATGGTGCTTGGAATATCAAAAAATTTACAATCCACAAAAACAGGAGCTCTGGCAGCAATTTTCTGCACAGCTTGCTGTCCATAGCGATAGACAAATCGAGGGCCCACTTTATTGGCTCCCACGGAATCCCCCAGTAAATCCACAAAATGCCAAGCCTGATCGATATCGTCCACATCCAAAGCCAACATCACAGGATTTTTTAAGAGAGAAAATGCGGACTTCACAGAACTGGCTTGCGACATTCTAAGCTTCCTCGGATGTTTTGCTGGTTTCAATTCCGTAGGACTTCATCTTTCGATGCAAATAACTTCTTTCAAGACCTATTGATTCCGCCGTGCGACTGATATTGCCTTGGTTTTCTGCGATTTTTTTCAGAAGATAATCTTTTTCAAAACGCGCGCGGGCCTCGCGAAAAGTCCCCTCTTCGTTGGTTTCACTGGTTGAAGAGGATGTCGACGGAGGCAAACCTGCAAATCGCAAATCATGGGCATCCACAAAATCACCCGGAGTTAAAATGTACACACGTTCAATAAAGTTTTTTAATTCCCGCACATTTCCAGGCCATGCATACTTCAACATCAGATCCATAGCTTCTTCAGAAAAAGACTTCAAAGCCAAACCGGTTTGATGAGCCATGGA
>CAZFSX010000015.1:0-19297 GCA_964522115.1 uncultured Pseudobdellovibrionaceae bacterium
GAAATAGATAAGACGAACATTTTTTCATTTTCAAATTCGATGGGCATAGATCGAAGACGATAGATGCGTTCTTTTTGTACTGGGTGGTGGAAGAGAAATTCTTTTTCAACTTCGCCTTTAAAAGAAAACATTGGATCAATGCATTTTTCAGTTGTTGTCTGTGGAAACATTTTTAAGAATAAGGAATTAAACTGGATGATTTGGTGAGATGCATTGATCAGAGCTAGGCCTTCGATGTTTTTATCAAAGAGCAATTGAAAATTTTGGTGTTCCTTACGTAGTTTTTCTTCCATACGATGGCGTGCCGCAATCAAAATAAAATTTGCCACACAGACAGTGGAGTAGGCGGCAATCAGGTGAAATTCCTTCAGAACAGGATTTTCAATAAAACGGTACGTGATAAAAATGGCACAAAAAATATAGACCCAATAAATGGCCAGAAATCGAAGGTTTCGAATCGTAATCAAAGATGCCACGGTGATGATATGAAAGCCTTCGATGGCCGCGGGGTTGGCTTGGTTGCGATAGATTTCTATAAAGTATTGACCAATCATCATGAGAAAGCCCATGAAGGATAGAATCTCTAAGTTTTTTTTAAACCACAGATTGCGGTAGGAAAGTCCCGACATGGTAAACAGAAGAATGGCAATAGTTAATCGTTCGGAAAGATAGACTTCATTGTGATTAATATAGACTTCCAAAGGGACCCATAGTGGGTACATGAAACCCCCAAGCCATAAATACATTCGAAAGAGCCAAATATCTTGGTCTGTCAGGTGAATTGTTTTTTGCATATATCTATCCGAGATTCTTATCGGATTTTCAATGCAAAGATGCATACGACCAAAGTCTTGTTATTGAATAAGATCTTCTGCAGACTTTTCAAGTTCTTTCAGAATTGTGCGAATGGGTGCGTAGTCCTCATCGCTGGTACGTCGAAAGCCGTTCGTGTGATAAAGAGTTTCTAAAACGGTGGCCCCTTCTTTCGTCTGGCTAAATTCCAACATGGTTTTTAATAGTTTTTCAGATAAATCCTCCGGCAAGTCCTTGCGGAAGACGACGGGTTCGCTAGGGATAGGATCTGTGATGAGTAAAATTCGAGTTTTTTCAAAAACATCAGGAAACTGTTTTTTAACAAGCTTACGAGCATCCTGGGGAACGCCATCATCATCAGGAGCATAGTATGTTGCAGCAGCATCCACTTTGCCTTGATAGAGCATTGTGACTGAAGTGTCATGCTTTCCAGCAAAGACAGTTTCTTTCAGTGTAATTTTTTTTTCTTTAAATAGCTTCGCAGGAAGTAGGTAACCAGAAGTCGATGTAGGGTCGACGAAAGAGAAGGTTTTTCCTTGAAGATCTTCAATCTTTTGTATCGGGCTGTCTTTTTTAACAAGGATTTGGCTTCGGTATTCGCTTCGACCTTTGTAAACTCCACGCAGTTTTGCTACAGCACCGTATTTGTCATGAGCAAGAATGTATCCAAAAGGATTCATCAGAGCAATGTCCACACGTTTAGATCCGAAGGCTTCGACGATGGCGATATAGCTTGTAGGGACTCGAACTTCGACTTCCAATCGAAGGGCTTCTTGGAAATACTTTCTCATCAATTCACCATTGTCTTGTAGGACTTTTGCATCTTGACCAGGGACAAGATAGATTTTGATGGGGTTGTCTTTACTGCCAATTTCTGCGCGTTGAGTGCATGCTGTAAAAAAGGGACTTAAAAGAACGACGAAAAGAAAATTGAAATAGGAAAAGGACTTGAGCATCCATCCGCCTTTCTGAAAAAAAAATCAGTTTCAGATCAGATTGGATCTAGATAGAATTTAACTTGAAGTCAAGGTTTAGGGTCTGAATTCTTATGCGGTCAACTTAAATAGGACGCTGTACATCGCTTTCAGCATTTCAGGATCATAACGCCCTGCTAACTTTTCTTTCATCATTGTTACAGCATCAAAAGGTTTCATGGGAACATTATAGGATCTTTGTGTTGTTAATGCATCGTAGGTATCTGTGATAGCGATGATGCGCGCAAAAGGGTGAATTTCATCTGCAACAAGTTGTTGCGGATATCCATTGCCACTCCAGCTTTCGTGGTGCTCGAAGCAGCAGGCTTTGGTGGCTTCGGAGACATCAGGAAGATCATTCAGTATCGCCAGTCCAAATGTTGGATGGCGTTGCATCTGAGCCCATTCTGCATCGGAAAGAGGGCCTCGCTTGCAAAGAATATCTAAGCTGACATTTCGTTTTCCGATATCATGAAAAAGGGATCCGACACCCAGTTCTTCGAGTTCTTTTTTTGAAAAGCCTAAAGCTTCGCCTAATCCTAAGGAATAAATACTGACATCCAATGAATGATTGTAAGTATAAAAATCATGTCCACTTAAGCCGATCAAGTGCCCCATGGCTTGGGGTTCATTTTCCATGAAATCAATAAAGTCGCGGATCAAGGGGCGAGATCCTTCCAGAGCTTGATGAACATCTGGATTTTCAAACAGCTCTTCCACCAAAGTCAGCGAGCTTTCACGCAAAACCACTGCTTTTTCTAAGGAATTCAATCCATGATCAACCATCTGATCGTGAACATACGACTTATAAGAAAGGCGATCGGATTCTTTGACATAAAAGTAAGATCCTGTATCTTTGGCATTCAATTGATCTAATTTGTTTTTTCCAAGTAAATCACCAGCGTGTAGATAGAGATGCATATTCTTATTAATCAAAACATAAAGATTAAAAGTTGTAGCTCTTTGTGGGCGAATTGTATTGATACGAATTTTAAAAAATTGATCTAAACTTGACTCCATGAACATATCTTGACAGGAAAACGAAAAATCGCAAGTTGAATGTCAGTCAAGATTTGCTGAAGAATCCTAGATGCCTCATGGTCGTGTAGAAATGAAAAATTTCACTATGGACGATAGTCCAGTTTGAGACATTTTTTTTGTTTCCAAGTCAATGGTCGTGTCATTCTTTGACTATGAAAAAAGATAAAGCACTTAAAAAACCCTGGATCATCTACATACTTGCAACTTCTTTGATACTTGCCCCATTTGGAAATATTTTGTTTACACTGATAACTTTGAATTTGCCCTCGTTGGCGAATCTGTCATTGTTGGCGAAAGTTTTATCTTTAGTGCCTATATATGATTGGATCATTAACGGAATGATTTTACTTAGTGGACTTCTTCTTCTTCGAAGACATAAAACCTCTTGGAGTTTTTCAATTCTTGTCCTTGTTGGAATTTTAGTCGTGAATTATATCAAGTGGAATAGTGGACTTTACCCATCAGAAACTGGCCTAGAAAAAATTCAGTTGGCTTCAGGTTTTTTAGTAACGACGGCGGTGCTTTTAATTGCCTTTTATTTTCGGTTTCCTTATTTGGATCGCCGATCCAGTTTTTTCTTTGTCACACATCGAATTTCAGGGGACTGGCAAGGATCAGTTCAATCCAGTACAGGTGAAAATGTGGACATAGATATTTACTCTGTTTCCATGACTGGATTGGGTTTTCGATTCCCTTTGAATCTGGAAAAAAACTTTTCTGTGGGGCAAGTGATCGAAGGTCAGTGTTCACCCTTTTTCCAAGGTCGATTTCAGGGGCAAATTGTTCGAAAAAACGAAACGGATTGTGGGCTTCGATTTCAAAATCTAAGTTCTGAACAGAAAAAACAATTCAAGGAGTTTTTAAGAAAACTCATGCAGTCTTAAAAAATATGGGGGGGGATATGAACTGGAAAGTATTACTGACGGTCTGTGTTTTAGGTTTGATAGGTTGTCGTGAAATTGAAGTTCATGATGGAGTCCTTCCTGCGGAGTTGATTCCTGCAGCACAGGAGTTTTTAGGAACATATTCGGGCAATTTTGAACATCAAAATTTATTGATGGATTTATCTCTTCAGGATCAAAAATTAGTCGTTCAGTTTCGTGATCCCGTCACGGGGCAACCGAAAGAGATTTTTCCTCAGGGATGTCAATCCAGAGTTGGGGATTTGCAATTTATTTGGCTGAATCGTGACAAGCAACCCACGGGTTGGAGCGTCGCCTTTGACTCTGGAAGATGTTATGCTGAAGGAACGATGTTGAGTTTTGCAGTTCAGAAAAAAAATAATCAACCGATTCAGTTGAATTTAAATCTATTGGTTTCTCAACGTGATCAATGGATCTGCGTCCCTTCAGGTGATCCGCGAACAGGATATCAGGATTGTCATCGAGAAATTTATCGTATTTATTATGAAGGGAAAATGACAAAAATAAACAACTAAAATCAGGCAGCGTTGGACCTATTTTCCTTTGGTTGGCGAAGTGGAATTTGTAACAAAAAGGTGGGAAGGCCAAGGTCGTCCTTGTAGATGACTCGTCCATGATGGTCTTCCATAATTCCCTTGGAAATACTTAGGCCAAGCCCCATACCATGGCCTGGTCCTTTGGTGGTGAAGAACGGTTCAAATATTTTCTCTTGGATATGAAGAGGAACTCCAGTGCCACTGTCACTGACACGAATTTCTAACATATCTTTCCGTGTTTTAAATTCAAGACGAACCCACTTGTTGGGTCGTTCAAGAGTAGCATCAAAAGCATTATTTAAAATGTTCAAAAGAACTTGGCTGATTTGAGTTGGGCGACATTCAATTTGGATCGAGGGGGTTGGTTCTGCTAAAAGGTTAACTCCAAATCGATAGAATCGTTCTCGGCACAGTTCCAGCGTGCTTTGGACGATTTCAGATAAATTAACAACTTCAAAAGACTCTTTGTCTGCTTGTCTTGAAAAAAGTCGCAGTCCTTGAATAATTTTGTAGATCCTTTCGCATGTTTCGATGGCCTTGTTTAATTTTTCTTGGATACGTGCAATATTTTTTTCTGGGTCCTTTTGGACAAGCTTCAAGGATTGTTCACAGCTTGCACGAATGATGGCCAGTGGGTTGTTAATTTCGTGAGCCATACCCCCGGCCATTTCACCTAAGGTTGCCAACTTGGAAGAATATTGAGTTTTAGCAGTTTGCAAAGCCAATTCTTGTCGTGCTTTTTTCAGCTCTCGTATTGGAATGGCGGTTAAAATTGTTTCATCAATACCATGTTGGTTTTGAAATTTCTGAAAGGAAAGAACAAAGGGGGTTGCTTCTCCATCATACATAAACTCAAATTCTTTAGTGAAAGATGTCTCTGTGCTTTCGTTGAATTTTTTAATGACTTGGAACAGAGGGTGTTCATTTTTTTCCGTGTATTTTTTTTCCGTTTGCACCAAATCCAGCTGCAAATGAATCTGCAAGTTTTGTGTTGATCCAAGAACCTTCGATTGGCTATCAAGCCATAGAATAAATCCAGGTGCTGAATTGAAAATCATTTGCATGCGGGCATGTTCTTCTTCCAATGCGAAAGATCTTAAAATGTTTTCACGTAGATCTGTAAAGTGCTGGCGAGATTGTGCAAAGAGAAAAATGAAAAATATAATAAAAATGGCAGTTAAAAAACTTTCTACCGATGAAATTGGATGAAAAAAGAAAGAAAGGGTGGGCAGTGTAAAAAGAACTCCATAAAAACTAAAATGCAGTTTAGGTGCAGGAAGCAGAGCAAACATGGCTCCGGCAGCAATTCCAGAAATAAGAATAAAAGTGAAAACAGCTTCCACGCTGTGGGCGGTGTAAAGTTTTAAAATGAAAAAAGCCGTCAGACCCCAGCAAAAAGATTGTCCCAAGGTAGACAGATGATGCAAGGACACCATGTCTTTTTGCCATTTTTTCTGTGAAAGATATCTGGCTGTATACAGGCGTAAAAAACTTGCCATGAAGGTAAAGAATGGAAGAAGTAAATAAAGTCCTTGAAACTGTGATATAAAAAAGTAAGTGGTACCAAAAAACACAAATGACATTACCAACTGAGCCAAAGCTCCGTTTTTACTGCGTTGAAAGAGTTCTTGCTGAAGAGCGATCTTCAGGCGTTGGTTCGTGGATTCCATGGGCTTCTTATCGGCGAAAGTGATTGAAAACAAAGTCTTATTTAAAAAAACTTTCGTAAAGAAATGCCAAGTTTTATGGGAAGTGAATCTGGATCGATGTCGAGGAGGATAAAAAACAAACTCTCCCGCAGGTTCATCTGTTTGAAAAGATGAAAATCATTCACGGGAGAGTGATAAGATCGCATTTTATGAAAACAGGAATGCGATCAACAGACTAAAGTCCTTGAAAAAGATCATGAGCTTTGAAAAACTTACGAGCTTCCGCAACAATTTGCTTATCTGTAGGATGGTCCATGTTTTCAAATCCAACAATACGTTTAGAAAGGCTTTGATTTTTATTTTCTAAGTAAGATTTGAAGTGTTTTTTTGCCATACCTGGACCAACAACCAGAGCTTCAGTGCAGGATTTCATTGTGTCTGCAACGCGATGGTAAAAAGCCGCAGAGTCGTGATGATGATGGTCGCCACTTTTATTTGCAGTTTTTTCTTCTTCTTTGATTTTTAAATCAACTTTGTTGATACCTTCAGTTGTAAATTCAAAAATTTTTGCCTCTTCAGAATCAAGCCAGCATACGATATAAGCCATAATTACATCCTTTCGTGTTCATGGGTCTTTCGTGAAGAAATATAGCTCTCCACCGTAAGGAAATGCAAAAAGTTTTTTCAACCGGGGGAAAGGAGTCTTTTTTATGGCGAAAATGAGTAAAAAAATCCCATTTTGCCAGATTGCGAAATATAGAATGAAGAAATGAAATATCAAAGTGGGTGATCTTGGTGCTTTTCTGTAAAGGCTTTGAGAACGACAGAAGGGTGGTTGATCATTTTAATTTCGCCATTTTCAAGCCAAAGCACCTGATCGCACTTTTCTAAAGTTGAAAGTCGATGTGCAATAATAATTTGAGTTCTTCCTTGAAAAAAATCTTCCGTGGCTTTGACCATCACAGCTTCACTTTGAGGATCCACGCTGCTTGTGGCTTCATCCATGATAATGATAGGAGCTTTTTGCAAGAGACATCGAGCCATACACAGCAATTGTTTTTCTCCTAAAGAAAGATTTTTTCCTCGTTCTTCAATTGATTTTTTTAATCCTTGGTCATCGGCGAATTCGTTGAGTCCCACTTTGATCAGTGATTGAAAAATTTCTTGATCACTAAAGTTTCCAGCCATATCTAAATTGTCCCTTAAGCTTCCACGAAATAAGACGCTTTCCTGGCTAATATATGCCATTTTTGAACGATAAGATTCTAAGTCTTCAAATTGTTGAGCCGAAGTTCCATCCAAAAGGATTTGTCCCTTCGTCAAAGGGTAAAATTGATAAAGAGATTGAATCAAGCTGGATTTTCCGCTGCCTGTGGGGCCGATAATTCCCCATCGTTGTCCAGAAGGGATTTCAAAGTTGATATTTTTTAATACGAAAGGCAGATCATCGCGATAACGAAACCAAACATTATCAAAACAGACAGAACCATCTAGAATTTCTGGATCCTTTGAAGATAGTTTTTTAACTGGATGACCTGTTGTAAATTCTGCGCGAGATGGTAGTAGGCAACCTGATTCCAGGGGTTGGTACAAATAATCTGTCATTCGTTCTAGACCTACCATGGCTTCTTCAAATTGTGCCATCCATTCAAAAAACATTTGTATCGTATTTCCAGACATAGCAATCAGTGCAAATCCTACGCCGATTTGACCATAAGTAATCATTTGTTTTTGAATTAAAAAATACGAAAGTAAAACAGTTCCCAAAAATGAAATCGCTGTCAGAAGATTCATTTGTAAAGAAAAGAAGAAAATATTCAACGACGTTTTCATTCTTTGCTGTAAAAAGGTTTGATCCAATTTAGAAAACCTTTGAATGAAACTTTCCTGACGAGCAAAAGATCGAATAATCACAGCCCCTTGCGCTGTTTCATTGAAGTGAGCAATTCCTGGTCCGCGAACTTTAGATAAGTCTCGGCGTTGTTTTCGAAGTCGTTTTTTGTTGACCGAGTAAACAAGATAATGGCTTAGGATCAAAAATAGAATAATCCCAAAAAACGCTGAGTGTGAAATTAAAATCAATAATGCCATCCAAATTAAATCAAAGATAATAGAAATGAATTCAGCTAAAGGTCCCCCAAATAAACGAAAGACATTTCCATAGTCGCTTGAAAAGCGTGTCATGACTCGACCCACGGGGGTTTGGTCAAAAAAAGAAAAGGGATATCTTGATGTTCTCATGGTCACTTCATCATAAATGCGACCGACAGAAACCGCTGAAAGCCGAGAGAAAAAAATGCGAAACACAAGAGTTAATGCCAATCCAAGAATACAGCTTAAAATAAGGTAGTGAAAGTAAACATGATTCTGAATAAACAGCGATTCTCCGGAACAGATATCATCTATGCAGGCTTTGTCGACCCATAAGCCAATCAATGTCGTATTTCCTAGTAGCAGTCCTCGTCCTAGAAAGCCGATGCTTAATAAAAATAGAATCCGAAAAAAGAAAGGTTTGTATCCCCAGTACAATGTTTTTAATACTTTCGGGTCGTATGAGCCTTGGAACTCAATTTCATCAGCAAGGAATTTCTTTTTGGCTGTTAAGTCATTCGCCGTCATGGGAAGATGATCCTTCTTGATTGATATCATTTTTTGATTCTTCGGCGATCATTTTATGATCAACTGTTTCCATATTTTTTCTCTGCAGGCTGGATGTGAACGCCACGAATTCGGGATCATTGGAAAGCAATTCCTGGAATGTTCCTTGGGATCGAAGAAATCCATCTTTTAAGAAAAGAATGCGGTGAACGTGGGGAAGAATCGATAATCGATGGGTCGCCAGAATTCGAGTTTTATTTTTCCATTCTTGAAAAAAAAGATTTTCAAGCAAACGTTTTTCTGTTTCGACATCCACGGCACTGACGCAATCATCCAGTAAAAGGATGGGTGTTTGAAAAAATTGAACTCGAGCCAGGCTAATTCTTTGTTTTTGTCCTCCAGACAGATTGATACCGCGTTCACCTATTTCTGAATCTAATCCAGCAGAAACTCTTTCAGTACTCAAGTCAAATTCGGACTTGCGTAAGGATTCAAGGATGACAGCATCTTGCGAGGATGGAAGATCATATTGAAATCCAACATTGTCGCGAAGTGTAGAGCTCATAATAAAACCTTCTTGGGGAACATAACTGAAGAAGGACTTTAAGACAAATAGAGGTAAGTTTTTGGCTTGAATCCCGCCGATGGTGTACTGGCGGAAGCTGGCTCCAGTTTCACCAAATAGGCTAAGTAAGAGCGAGGATTTTCCGCTTCCGACTTCTCCCACCACGGCAACAAATTCACCCTCATGAATTTGGAATGATAGATCTTTTAAAATTTCTTTGCCATGGATCTGTAAGTTCAGCCCTTCAACTTGAAGATCTTTTTTGACAGGCATTTGAGTGAATCCCGTGGGATTTGGAAGAAAATAGTTTTCAATATTTTTAATGGCTAGAAAATCAGACAAGCGTCTAAGCGAAGTCCATCCATCCAGTGCAAATGTGAAAAGCCAAGGCATTTGGCGAAAGGGCCGAGTAAGAAAGATTCCAAGAACCCACATCAGAAAAAGAACTTCCGACTTTTCAAAAGTATGCAGAGGGTTTAAGGAAAGTGAATAAAGCACCGTCAATGTAAGAACAAATGTGATGGAAGAAGCAAGGGCATTCATGGTTTGTCCATTGGTGACCATGCCAACTCGATTTTCTGTTTCTATTTTTCTTAAGTGGAATATTTTTGACTCATACAAAGAAGTCCAGTTCAGAATACGCAAGGTTCGAATATTGATCAACCATTCTGAAACCATTCCCATTCTTTTTGCCGCAAGAATTTTAAATTTTTGGAAATAAAATGATTGCCGTGTTCCCATAATAACATTCAAAACAAAGATGAAAATCATGCAAATCAATAAGGGTGTTAGAGGGACATTAAAAAAGTAATGTAAAAAGATAGGTGTTAAAATTAAAGGGAAGAACACTGTAAAAAAAACAGGAAATGTTTGTTCGATGAGGAAAGTTGCGCCAGGGACATCCGTTGCGTAAAGAGAAACAATTTCACCAATTTGCCTCTGGCCCAAGGAATCCATTCGAAGTTCCAAAGTTTTTAAGTAAATTTTTTGCGCTAAAAAAGATTGAGCCCAAAGGGATTCACGAAGTGCCAACCAGTTTGTCAGTTGATTCAGAGCCAGTGCCAAAAAAAGAAAAAGGATGGAAAGAGTTAAGCTTTGCCAAAAGGAAATATGAGCCTGGATGGGTAGACTTGTTTTGTGAGTTAAAAAATCCATGAGGAATTTTTGGGCTAAAGGAGCGATCAATAAGAAAATTGCACCAAAAAGGGCACTGAGCAAAATCAGAATTTTATGCCAGAATCGACCAAAAAATAGGAAACGAAGAAGTTGAAAGTGAGTCATACTTTTCAAAGTATTCATTAAAGTGTGCGGAAAGGCAATCCTTCAAAAAGATAGACCTTCTGTGGATTCTTTTCTAAGATATCTTGCATGTCCAAAAAAATATCTCGGCGTGATTTTTTAAAAGTGCTTCCTTCAGCCAGTTTTGTCGCTGCGGCAAGTTGGTCTTTGACAGCTCAATGGCTAAGTTCTTGCTCTCATTTTGAAAGAAGACTTTCGGGTGAAAAAGAAAAGTATGATAAAGAAGTCATTATCATCGGCGGTGGTATCGCCGGATTGTCACTGGCGCATTACCTTCGAAAAGAAAAAGTTCCATTTCAACTTTTTGAAGCCAGTTATCGCTTAGGTGGCCGTATTTATAGCACTCCTTGGCAAAAAGAAAATGTCACTGGATTTTCAGAGCTTGGGGCAACTCATGTGGCTGCCTTTCATGAACGCAGCTTGGCTTTATTGAAGGAATACCTTGTCCCAACAATGGAGGTTCCTGCTGCTGAATTTTGGACATGGAAGGGGAAAAGTATTTCATCCAAGGCGGAACTGAAAAAATTTACCCAATGGAGAGATCATCAGGAAAAGACTCTTTTTCATCAAAATCTGAATTCCGAGCAACGTCAAGTGACATGGCTGCGACAGGGATATTCCTTATGGAATCTCCGATCATCGAAGGATTTTGCGGAATCTCTCTCTTTTTTTAAGTTTCATGATTATGAACTTTGGAACTCTTTTTTTGTTGCTCAATTTGGAGTGGGGATGGAAATGTTATCCTCACTCTATTTTTTAGAAATCTTGGTTCGGGGTCCAACAGTCACATTGTGGAAAAGTTTTTCTAAAACAGTGAAGTTGAAAACAGCCTCGAATGACTGGATCCAGGCGATGGGACAACGATTGATGGGAAGTATTCCAGGACGTTTTATTCATGTTGAAAGTCCCTGTGTTGGATTGGGTCTGGATGATGATTGGGTTCAAGTTCATATTCAATCTCCGAATGGGCTTAAAAAATTGAAGGCAAAAAAAGTCGTGGTGGCTTTGCCTTCATGGAGATGGAAGAATCTTCCTGGGTTGATGGAATCCCTGTCCTTGAATGATTCTTGGATGGGTGTTGCCAGTGAAAGTATTGTGTACGCAGATCGAGCAGTTCAAATCACTTCAGAAATCCCCCAAACGCTTCCAGCGTCTTCGTCTGTTCATTCATGGGATCGAAGTGCTTTCATTGAAGGGAGTCGCGCTTACCTTACAGCAAAAACTCAATTGCAAGATTTAGATCAATGGAAAAGAAAGATCTCTCAATCCAAGATATTAATGACATCCAGTGTTTTAGGTGATCGCTTTGTAGATGAAATTGAGGGAGCCTTACAAAGCTCGTGGAATCTTGCAAAGCTGTTACAGAAATCCTAAGTACCCACGGCCTTCAGTGTTGGAAACTTTAAAATAAAACATGTATTTGGTTGAGATGGGTCCAGTTCGAGCTTACCACCATGGGATTCCATAATTCCTTTCGAAATGCTCAATCCAAGGCCAGTTCCTTTACCGATTTCCTTCGTTGTAAAAAATGGAAGCATAATTTTCTGCATCAGATGTTCTGGTATTCCACGTCCGCTGTCTTTAATGCGAAAGTTGATCCACCCAGATTCCGTTTGAACCTCCAATTTGACCCATTTTTCAGAACACTTTTCGATGGCATCAAAAGAGTTTGAAAGGAGATTGACAAGAACTTGAGATATTTGAACAGGACGGCACATCAAATCAATATGAAAATGATCTGCATTCCATTGGATATCGATTTGATGATGTTTAAATTTGCTATTCACCAGCTCAAGAGATTCCGTGATGATGCTATGCAAACTTTTTTGTTCAAATGGATCTAGTTCTCCTTCACGAGCAAAGAATCGAAGGCCTTGAATAATTTTAGAAATTCGATGACCCTTACTTTCAATTTTTTCCATCATTGTGATCGCCGAAGTTAGATCAATATTTTTTTCTTCAAAATTTTCTTTCAAAATGGACAGCATTCCCATCATAACAGCCAAAGGATTGTTAATCTCATGGGCAATCCCTGATGCCATTTCACCCAGGGTGGCCATTTTGGAGGAATGAAGAACCATCTGCTTTTGACTTAGAATAAGGTCAGCTTGAAGTTTGTCATGAGTAATATCTTCCGCCAATCCGACAATCATCAGAGGTGTCCCGTCATCAGCAAAGACAGGAACTTTAGAAATCATAGCCCATATTTTTTTACCATTGGGCATTGTTCGAGGTTCACAGTAGTCATATTCTGTTTTTGTCTGAAGCATTCTGAAATCACTATTCCTGGATCGCACAGCATCTTCTTTTGGGAAGATATCAAATTCTGATTTTCCAAGAATGTATTGAGAAGATACACCAACCGCCTTTGCCATGTATTGGTTCCATAGAATAAATCGAAAGTCATTTTGAACATCTTTGACAAAAATACCAAAAGGAAAGACATCTAAAACTTTTTGAAGATAGCTTAAATGACGTCGGCTAGAATGGTCGCTGGTCAGTACTTCCGAAGTTGCATTCGTCCTTCGATCTAGCTCCATCTGCGATCGGAGTTGCATTGTTTCGGTTGTGTCCATCATCGAAATTTGAAATTTTTGAAGATCTTGATCGAAAAAACCTCGTACTTGAAACCAAAAGATTTGCCCTTCTTTTGTGCGTAGACGTAGAGGATATTCTAGAGTTTGAAGATGGGAAGCTAAATCCTGCGTAAATTTTGTGAAAGGTAGTTTATCTTCATCTAAAAGAAGATCCAGAAATGATGTTGGCAGCATGGATTTATTCATCATCGGGAATTTCTTATTCCATGAACAATTAACTTGAAGAATTTGAAGATCAGAGCTCAGAATACAACAAAGATCATGGCTCAGATCGAAAAAGTGTGAATTCATAGAATCTTTATCGATCGAACGATGGAAGTTCTGAACTGAAGAAGGTCCTGATTCACATAAATTTAACTTCCTAGAGCAAAATCAATTTACTCTGGACCTTGATACAGAAGATCATCTTGAAATTGAATTTTAATATTGGATAAAGCTTGAAGGTTGTTCAGTTGTGTATTTTGCAATTTTTCGATGAAAGCCATCAATACTGAAAATGGAATAATCTGCACTTTGATCCAACGATAATATCCGCGATCTACTTCAAAACTAGGGATTGAATTGTACACGCTTTGACGACCAGCAATGGTATTTTTCCAAGTAAAGATAGGTCCATGATGAAGAACTAAAACTGTAAGATTGAAAGCATTGGTAGAAAATCCAAAGCGTTGAACTTGAGGATCTTTTTTATTGATTGGACGAATAGAGAAATCAATCGGGTTAAATTCAACGACACCACTGGGTGGAACTTTTAGCGTAAACTTGGCTAAGCGATCAGAGCTGTCTTTTGCAATTTCACGCAATAAAATCTGGGATGCCTCTGTTGTACCAAAGCCAAGTCGACCTTTGGCAAAAATCAGAGTTAAAAATAAATCATCCTGGGATTCCGCTTCTTGAAGTTTGGGTTCGATAGAGAAAAAAGGATCTTCGTCATTCAGCGGAGGGTGTTCTGAATGCGTCGCAGGTTCTTGGTCAATAGGAGTTCTGTATTTTTCAGGAATAGTAACTTCCAAGGCAGGAACGTGAAGAAAAACAGCATGCGAGGATTCTTCAAATAAGAAGGGGACGAAAAAGAGTACACAAAGGTGGTGCCAAGGTTTCAATTTGTACCTCCAAGTCTTGGAGAATTTAAATACATCACTAGATGTCCTGTTGGTTCGAAATCAATTTTAATCAAGTGAAAGTGGAGTCCGAAAGCTTGAGGAGGAAATGGAAGTTCAGCCAGAATCAAAGAGCTTTTTGATTTTTGAATTCGTTCGTCATGGCCTTGCAAAATTTTTCTGACTTTGGTGAAGACTCGTTCTTTGACCATAGAAAGACCTTTGTACTTGATCCCCTGATGGATAACAAAACTATTTTTATCCACACCTGAGACCTTCATAAGAACCTTATTACGAACAGGATCGTAATCGAAGTTCAAGAAAATATCGAAGCTAAGAACAAAATGGTCCTCGACGAAAAGAGTTTCAATGGCTCCTTCACGTTGATAGGGATATCGTATTTTCAAACGCATTTTTCCCGAAGTTTGAAATGGATGATTTGATGCTGTTCCATAGGGGAAAACTTCGGGTGGTTCAAGGATTTGCAGTTTGAGACCACTTTCAAGTTGAAATTGACTTAAGTATTTTCTGTTGTAACTGAGTTGAATTACTCGATTGATCACGCACGAGTTCAAACTCATCCAAAAATGGTATTGATCTTCGGGATAAGCCTGTCCTCTGGGGGCTTCTGTAGGGCAATGTTCAGGTAAACCGAAGTCTGGAAAATAAGAATCTGTGGTACGTTTGCTTTTCGATAGAATTTCTTTTTCTAGATTGGCGGGTTCTTCAATCGCACTGGAAAGCAGAATATGGGTTCTTGGTTTTTGCTGAGGGGGTTGAAGGGTTAAGCTCCAATAGAAAGGAGTCACATCCACCGAAGGTGCTTTCGCTGGCGCCATGGTGCGAACCTGTTCCATTTTGTTGATAAAATAATCTTTGGATGCCTGATTTAAAAATGGAATCATTTGTTTTTCAATCCAACCACCCAGAAGTTTTTTTAATTGCGCAGCCACACTGGGGAAATTCTTTTGAACAAGGTTGTCCACTTTTTGTCGACGGATGCGGATGATTTGTCCTTGAAAATCAAAACTTGGTATCAGTAATTTTTTGTAAGCCATTTGCAGGTTCATTTTATCAAAGTTTTCTTCCACATTCAGGGCCTCAAAAACCAATAGACCTTGGGGCGAAATGGAAACATAAAAAGGCATTCTTAATGTGATGGGGTCTTTCGAATTTTCCAGTCTTAAGTTTAAATCATCTGCTCCAAGTTCGCCTTGAATCAATTTTTTTAAAAGAGGATTTTTTTGGTTCGACTTATCGTAAGCACGAAGACTTTCGGCATGAAATTCCAGGCGCCGCAAGCTGAGTTCCAAAGTAAAAACTGCACCTGAGTTTTTTCCTAGCTGTTGCAAAATCTGGGGCTCTGCAACCAGAGCAAAGCGTTTTAAATCAATTTGAAAGTGAGAGTCTCCAAGTTTTAAGGTGGGTAATGGGTCCACCAAAGAAAAACCTTCGACATATTCTGTAAGAAAGCTTTTCATCGTTACGATCAGTCGTCGGATATCATCAGGGACAGGAAGCTTTTCCCATGGAATGGGTTTATCTGGCGCAAATTCTCGAGATTCAAAGTTGCCTCGGTCAAAAAAGGCTCCCATATTGCCTAAAACATAACTGATGTTTTCGCCGAAAAGCTTTTCTCCTTTAGCTGTCATTTGTATTTCAATGGCTCGAGGAATTTCACGACGCTGAAGTGGCTCTTGCAGAATGGGGTCTAATTCATTGGAAAAGGAAGATGCTGGGTATACCAAGTAGGCGATGCTCACCAGACTTAGGAAGGCCTTCAATTTCGGAAATAGAAGAAATTTTCGCAAGTTACCCCTCTTCATAAAAACAGCTAGCAAAGTTTTAAGGGACTGTCGAGGGGCCTTGCAAAAAAACAAAAATCCACCTAGGATGCAGGTCTTCTAAGTTCAAATAAAGACACTGAAAAAAGGAAGATAACGATGAGCCTGAAGCCCAGTGAAAAATACTTTTCTGTGGATGATATTTTAGCCCATGTGCGTCCCACACCCTTGGTTGATAATGGTTTGAGCCCTGATGAAAAAATTGAAAAGATCACGGAAAAGATGAAAGAAGTTTTAGAAATCATCGGCCTGGATCTGACGAATGATTCTATGCAAGATACTCCCAAACGCATTGCAAAAATGTATGTGAAAGAATTATTCAGTGGATTGAATCCTGAAAATTTTCCCAAGATCACCGTCATCGATAATGAGATGCAATATGATCAGATGATTTTGGTGCAGGGGATTTCTGTTTTGTCTGTCTGTGAACATCATTTTCAAACCATTGATGGTTATGCCACTGTGGCCTATGTCCCGAATAAAAAAGTGATTGGGCTTTCAAAGATCAATCGTGTGGTTCAATTCTTTGCTCGTCGGCCTCAGGTTCAGGAACGTTTGACCAAGCAAATCGCAGATTGCTTGCAATATATTCTAGAGACAGAACATTTGGCAGTCCATATCAATGCAAGACACTACTGCGTGATCGCGCGTGGAGTAGGGGATGGACAAAGTTCCACGTCCACCAGTGATCTTCGTGGGGATTTTAAAACTCTGCCAGACACGCGCACAGAATTTTTGAAACACTGTCATACAGAACAATTGAAATTATAATCAAACTTTTTGCTTTGAAAATAAAATGCATGCATGAAAAAAAGCCAACAGATCTGTTGGCTTTTTTTCTTTGCATTGATGGGAATTGATGGAATTAAAGACCCTTCAAAAAGCCAAATCCTTGGCCTGAATTCTTCTTGGTAAACAGAGCATCACAAGACAATTGCATGGTGGGTGCAGAAACCGTCAGGCTTGCGGGGGGGCGCGAAAGATGGGACAATCTTTCGGCCACCAATTTGTCGACAAGCATGGCTAAATAATCTTGCCCTTGGCGTGTGCTGTATTTTTTAGATTCTGTTTCTTTCATGACATGTTCGATGAAATCTTGGGGATTTTCCAGGCGGACTTTGATGCGATTATTTTTTTTGTAGGCTTCCAATTTTTCTTTCAGGCGCAGTTGATAAATTTGACGTAACTCTTCTGGTTTCGGAGGAAAGTAAACATAACGTGAAATTCCTAATCGATCCATCAAAGGAGCAGAAGCCCCACGCTCCAGCATGACTTTATTCATTTCTTCCAGAGTGATATCAGTTTCCGTGAGATTTTTATTTTTTCCCAATTTTTCAAGCAACCATTCACTCAAATAGTTGGATCCGATAAAGAAGGTCATGTCTTTGGTGTAAACACGTGTTGGGCGTTGTGCCACCTTGGAATCTGTGCCTTCACGCAGAACAATAAAGTCACTGTCAAACATTTCTAAAAGGGCATTTTGAAAGTTCCGAGGAATTTTATCCAGTTCATCTAAAAGAATCACGCTGTAGCGATTTTTACGAGCCTGCAGAGCAATCTCATTGATCAGATCCGTAACTTGATTACCAGGAGTATCATCAAATCGGCTTAGCATGATGCGATGAAAATTGTCCACTTTCAGGCCCTTTGCGGTCAATAAAGCTGTTTCTGTTTTTCCAGATCCCGGAGGGCCATCGATATGAATGATAGCTCGGGGACCGCGATGATTGGAAAGTCCATAATGGGCAGAATTCAACCGACTTAAAATATTTTCCAAGGCATAACTATGTCCAATTAAATTTGTTTTTAAAACATGGGAAAGGTTTTTTAATCGATCATGTAGAAGAGAATAATCTGTCATAGCAGGATCGACTTTATAAAGTTCTTGGCCAATGCTTTCGATTTCTTGTTCTGTGGGAATTGGAAAGCGATTTTTTTTGGAAGAGTTCAAGGATCTTTGCTCAAACTGAAGTTGAGATAATAAAGTATCTAAAAACCGAATAGATCGACCTGGTTCATTGCGGGCAGGATCAAACACGGCGGCGAAATCTCGAATTTTGATCAGAGTTTCATCAGGGATATCGGCATATTTTTTGACGTATTTCAGCCAGTTTTTCATCTTTTGAAGTGTTTCTTCTGGTGATGCACTTTGAAGATCGAAACTGGTGAAAAGATCACGGAAGGATTCATCCGTGACACAGCGGTAGTATTCAGAAGAAAGATCCGTGGCAAGCACGCGCAGATAGCCCTTTTTGATGGCCTTATTCATCAATTTAAAAATATCGATATTATTGCCCTCGTATTTCCCAGTTCCTGCCAAGGTGTGAAGGTCATCCACAAGCAGCACAATCGGTGTCACCTTCGAAGCTTCAATTAAAGCATTGACCTTTTTTTCAAGTTCTCCCACATGCTTGGTAGAGCTTGAAATGGAACTTCGATCCATGCGAAGAACTGTCCAAGTCCGAGGTAAAAAACGGATGGCCTGCTCCGCCAAAGTTTTTTTCCCCGTTTGAGCATCGCCTAGGATCAGAGTTGCCGTATTGGCATCATTAGTTAAATGCATTTGAATTCGCTGAACCAGTTTTTTTTCTTCGGCATTCAAAGGAAGTTTGGTGATTTCCTCACGTTTCACTTCTTCAAAATAATGAAGAGCTGTATCGACGGCGGGAAGTTTTTTTTCCTCTTCAATCACAAGATTGTCTCCGACAGCTTTGAACGAAGCTTCATCCTCAAAACGGTCGAGATCAATTTTTCGAGGTGAGCTAGATATTTGCAAAATTCCATCATCGACAAAATTTTGAAGGGTTGGGTGAAAGAATTGATCAATTTTTAAACTCATTTGATCTTTGTGTCGGACTAAGAAGGTTCCATTGGGTTTGTCCATGGCACTGATCATATGGACGATCAAGAAATATTCTCCAGCTTCCAGAAGTTCGAAAGCATCAAATTTAACAAGTTCGCCTTCCATCAAGGAGCTGAGGTCATAAAGATGTCCCAAGCCTGAAAACGCATACTTACCAGACTCTGTCGTCATGGTGATCGTATTATTGTATTCCTGAAAACTTTTAAACTCCATCACGCCGGGACTTCGGTGAGAGATGGGCTTTGAATTTAGGTTTGAATTATCTTGGTTTTTTTCCCATTTGACTAATCCTTTCAATTTTCCTGGAACCAGAAAGGATTGCAGAGGTTCTTTTCCAAAAGTCGTAACAATTTGAATCGAAGTTGAGTTTTCAATCCCTTGAACACGAACTCGAAAGGGAAGATTGTGAAACTCAAAAATTGGGGAAACCGGATCCGAGTTTTTTGCCGTGGGAGGAAATGTGATGCCTTCAAAATATTTGGAAAATTCCTCGGG
>CAZFSX010000016.1:0-12823 GCA_964522115.1 uncultured Pseudobdellovibrionaceae bacterium
GTCAAAAAACAAACGCACGAGGTCTGTGGAGTATTAATGACTCAAAAAAAGAAGTCTCTTTGTTGTGCAAAGAGACTTCTTTTTTCTGAATATTGAAGGATCAAAAATTCTTATTTTTTATCAAATGGATGGCGGACTAAGAATTCCTGTTCCACTGAATTGATGTTTAAATATTTTCCAATGAGCTGAAATGCATAATTGGCTCCAGCAACAAAGGCTTTTTTACTTTGTCCAACGGCAGATTCTGAAGTCTCTGTCACATCCAGCAAAGATGGAGTTAAACCACGGAGTGAAATCTTGTTATATTTTCCTGTTTTTGGATCTTTGGAAAAAACAACCTTTGTCTTCAAATCCAGTTTTGCAATCCCATTGAAATAAGTTGTACCGTGGATACTTGATCGAAGATCCAAGTCAGAAATAATATTTTCTTTTTCATCAATGATCGTATTGGATGATCGATAAGCTAAGGTACTTAAACCCATGGCCTCATTTTTATTTCCAATTTGAGTATTGTATTTGATTGTTTCTGCTGGGGCATATCGTTCAGAGATTCCGGATAAATCCAGAGTCCAAATTGATCCCTTGTTTCCGCCTTGGGTCATTTTAAATTGAATTTCACAGCCGTTTTGATGAACAAGAATTTGTTCCATGCGATCGGGAAAAACTAAAATTCTAGAGGCGTAAGCCTGTGTCCAAATGCCTTCGACATCCAATTTATTGCAAGCCACATCGGCAAAGGAAGACGTTGCTGTTAAAAGTCCTAAAGATAAAATAAGTTTTTTCATAAATATATTCCTTTTCGTTTAAAAAAATTAAGAGAGATTATTTTTTATTTTCATCAATTCGGTAGAACGAAATTTCTTTTGTTCCAAAGAAATAAGAAAGGACAGAGTTCATGCCTTTAAGGAAACTTTCTTTGTTCGATCCAAGTAAGTCTGAATTTGCAAATAGGATGTCTTTAGCTTTGGGAGGTGCGATGGTCAATTTTAAAGAATGGACTTTAAATCCATCTCCAGGAAAAGTCGAAGATCCTTTTTGAAGATAGTCCGCATTGATATTCAGGGTACCCTGAGATTCTAAATCGATACGAGAGTTGGAGAAAGTCGTTTCGTTCAAAGAACTATGAATGCTAACGGAGCTTTCAGTTGTAAGTCTTCGAAAGTACGGATTCATGTCATCATTGGCAGAACGTAAATGGGTTGATAAGCTTAAGTTCCGAATTAAATCTGATTCAGTTTTTGAATATTGACCTTTGTTTTGTGAGATAGTTTTGGAAAATTGAACTTCTCCATCGATGAGGTTGAATGCAATAACTTCCCCAGCATTGGATCCTTCTAAAGGTCTTATTGTAAGAACACATCCAACTTGGTCAATACGATGTTTGCCGGATCCAAAGTCCCCAGACATCGAGTAGACTCCTGATGCTGAAAGACGTCCACAATTGTACTCTTTCAAATTTTTGATCATTATATCTGATAGATCTTGATTGATGGCTTCGTTTTTCGCAAATCCAGCCAGGGCAAGGGTGCTCAGTCCCCAAAAAATGATTTTCTTCATAGATTTTCTCCTTCTATGTATATTTGAAGTTCAAGACTTCAAGGTTTAGAATATAGATGACCGCGTACAATGAAGGAGCAATGCAAGATCTTGGCCTGCCAGATTCATTTGAAAGCAGATAAGAGAGTTTCTTGGACAGAAACTGTCCTTGGAACATAAATTGTCATTCGCTTGTCCAGCAACTAGTCAAAATGAAAACAGTGTCTCAATCTGAGACACTGTTTTCATTTTCTTTGGCTGGAAGTTGGATTCTTCGATTAGGGTGTGTGTTCTAAGGTTATCTGAGTCACACCAGCAAGGTCTTCCATATCGATGGATAGAATCTTGTCGTCAGGATCTGAACTAGCGGGGTTCACCTGAATGGAAAATTTCTGTAAAGACGTCAGGCTTTGATCTTGATGTTGAAGATGAATTTTTAAATTGGAAGCCAATCCTTGAAAGTTGATGCGCAACTGAAGCATGGGGCGAATGCTGGATCCTCCATCGCATCGGAGGGCTCTAGCTTCATTTCTATTAAAGCGCACAAGCGATGAAACTTTTAAGATTTGACTGACTGGAAGAGTAAAAAACTTCTCGATGGCAAAAACATTCACAACGCCTTCGAAGCCACCATCTTGAGTCGTTCTTACGGCAACCCTATAGCGAGAGATAATATCTTTTCGAACTTCGGCGCTAAGAAGAACTCCGTTGCTGTCTTTAAGGCTATTGATACGGCTATCCATCCATCCATTGACAAGGCTATACATACTTAATTGATCATTGGCTGGAACATACATCAGAATTTTTAAACGAGGATTTTTGGCCAACATTTGTGGAACAAGGTCCGTCAGACATTCTCCACCATCTGTGAGTCCAAGGCATTGATGGCCAGTTCGATATCTTGGTTAGGCAAAAGAAATGAAATAGAGGATTTGGAATCACCCCCGATTTGTTGAGATCCCTCAGGACATTTTCCCTGAACTGGGTCAACGTACATTCCCCCCATATCACAGATGACTTGAGTTTGAACTTGGTCACTTGAATCTGAAACGAGAGTCAGAGGTATGGAAGAGTCTCCAAGACCAATTCCAGAACTGGTTAAAGAAAGGCCTTTGGTACTGACATTGACGGAGCTATTGACAGCTGAAAGTTCTGCAGTCACCTTCGCGCAGTTTTGAAAACCGAACATCATCACAACAGTTAAACTACCGATAGTTACAAATTGGTTTTTATACTTTTTCCAACGTGTTTGCATGGATGTGTTCATACCCCAGACTCCTTGTTTATGATTTGTTTCAGAATAATAGTAGAATCTTGGAATTGCTGAGATTTTTTACTTGGATCCTTTTTTGAGACAGAAAAACTACAGACTGAAAAAAACTAAGACAAACGGGTGTCAAAAAGTCTGACAGAATCGGCCAGATTGATGGAGCTTGGTGGTGAAGAGAACGGATACGTCATTCACTCAGTTTCTTGCGAACATCTTTTCTGTTGGTGAAGATGATGTCGCAACTTCCAGAAAGATTTTTTGCCGACTTTGCTGATTTGCGATGATCGAAAAGTTTCACGTCTAAGAATGGGTGTTTTTCAGTCATGTTCGTCATATAGGCTGCTTCGACATCTTCAAATTGAATGGTATCAATCACCCGACGAAGCTCCATGCGAAAGTTGGCTGGAAGTTGATTGCCGACGATGGATTCAAGCATGATAGCTTGCTTGATGCTGTCATGGACTTGAAAAAAATCTTGCTTTAAGCCTTGACGGTGTTCTTCAAACAGTTTTTTCAGAATCGGATCCTGTTCTTCCCACATTTGATGGATACGCTGCCAGCCTTTTTCAATTTGCAAGGTCTTCTTAAAGTCTCCGGAAGTCTGTCCTAGAAGGGTTAAGGAAGGCGGTTGGATTGGGTCCAAAGATGCAGAATGAATATATCCAAGGCCTTGTTCTGTGCGATTGATTTGAAAAGCAAGGCTTGTCCAGATTCTTTCTAAAAGATTGGCGACAATTCGATCCTTTGGGTTTTGATAGATCTGCAAGTTTTTCAATGTCCAAGTTCGAGCCTGTGCGAAGTCTCCATCCTGAGAACGGTTTCCCCTCAGGATTCCATGAAATCTTGCAGTGTCGTTGATCTGAAATTTGCTATTTTGCAGGGACTCTAAATCTTGAGGGTTTAAAGGAGTGGGCCAAAGCCGACGAAGATCGGTAATCAGGTTTTCTGCATCGGATGGATTCCAATCACCAGCCAAACCCAGTGAAAAGTTGACCCTTTGAAGAATTTTTTCAGCCATTGCACGTATTTGAATTGGATTTTTAACATCGTCCTTGAGTAAGGAGTGAATCAACCTTTTTCGGTCTTGATATTTTTGATTAAGGATTTGATGAGTCACCGATAAAGACTGTTCTGCAGAAAATTGTGAGGGCTTATTTATGTAATTCATCAAATACTCTTCAAAAGCCAATGTTAGAGAATTTTGACTTGGTGTTTGAGTTTTGAAGTATTTCATCAGCCAACGAATGGCCGCTAAGCTTGCTGATCGATTTCCTGAAGAAGTAATATAGAGTCCTTCTTGATCTGCAGCAATGTCTAGGTAGTGTCCAGCATAAGCTAAATAATCAAATTGATCCTTAGCTTCTAGTTCTAAGGCCATCAACCAAAGATGCAAGATCATCGATTCCTTCATGGATAGAAGAGGAACTTTGATCTTAAGAAAAATCGAACTTGCTCCTTGGATTTTCAGTGGCTCCATTGCTGCAGAATCATTTTGGAATTGAAATCTTTGAACCAATGATCCGACGGGCAATTCGGAATGGGGTGTTTCTTTTTTACGACTCACATTCAATGATGAAGGTTGGACACCTGGAACTTTTTTGATTTGAAAGGATAAAGAATTCCACTTGCCCTTGTGCGTTTGTCCCGTTTCCGATGCGGACTTCCATCGTTGATAAATATTGGGAGAAGAAAACTTCCGATATTCACGATCAAAGGTGCTATCCCTGGAAGAAAAGGGTGTCGAAAACTCAGGTGATATTGTTGCCACAAGCATCTGATCCATGCGAAAAATTTGACTGGCAACCTTTTGGATAACATCTTTAGGAATATTCGAATAGTTTTCTGAAAACTTATAAATCCCATGAATTTTTTCTGGAATAATTTGATGAAGGATGAGTTCTTGAAGATGTTCGGCAGATTCTTGTGTATTTCCCTCTATTCCAGCATTCAGTCTTCGTATGATTTTTTGTTCAAGGTAGTCTTGAATTTCTGAAGGAAGTTGTTCTTGTTTTAATTTTGTTGTTAAAGCAAGAAGTTCTTCAATGATGTCATAACGATGGTCAAGCCCAACTGGTGTGAGTTGAAAAAAGAATTGAATTTGCAGGATATTGTTCAAGGGCTGTTCGATGATCGTCATATTTGAAACCCACTGTTTTTGAATCAAAGAATGAAGCCAGCTACCTTCGTTCGATGACTGAAGATATTCCAGCAATAAGTCTTTTGCTTCGTGATGGGATTTTAAATATTCGTTAGGGACATCGAAATTGACAAAAAGTTCTTGCGTGGATTCCGTGGACTGGATTTCCAAAGCCAGATCTCGATGTTCATTTTGTGTGGGATGATCTATCTGAGTCAGAGGAAATTTTTTTTGAGAAAGTGGTTCTAGGTTTTGGAATTTTTTAGGGATCGATTGCGGAAAGAAGGAAGCTTGAATGGATTCGATCGCTTTTATTTGTAAATCCTTATGGTGAGAAAAATCAGCGGCAACGATTAAAAACATATTGCCTGGTTGGTACTCTCTGTAAAACAGATCCTTTAAGTCTTGGATACTCATATTTTCTAGCTGCTGATATGTTCCCAGATTGTACATTTTTAAAGGATGTCCATCGGGACGCAGATAAAAATGAACCATCGACATCAAGGCATGGTAGTCAGAGGATTGAAAGGTGGCCGCTTCATCTTGGACAACTTGCTTTTCTTTTTTGAATTTTCCAGACTGAAAGATGGGGGATGTGAGCTGATGTCCTAGCACATCAATCACTGTCGGTAAGGATTGGACAGGCATGGTTGCCTGATATGATACAGAGTGATTATCTGTGATGGCATCATACTCGGCACCGACTTGAGATAAAATTCCATCGCTGATGTTTGAGTGAGAATATTTTCTATTGCCGAGATGAATCACATGCTCCCAGAGATGGGCTCTTCCTGCATGAAGTGTGGAATCATCAAAATTCGCTCCAGCTGGGACCGTTGCTAGAAAATGAGCGTCTTGAGCACCAGGTTCATTGATGAAGTAGACATCGAATCCATGAATTTGTATTTTTTCAAAAGTCGTATTCGTCGATGCATAAAGAATAAAGGACCATAGAAGCATTCCCGTGAAGGCGAAAAATGGGATCAAAGTCAGGTACGTAGGTCTTCGGCACTGTCGTGAAATCATTTTCCCCCCTCAAAGAAATGATGTCCTTGGTCTTGAATGTTGCAGAAACTTAGATCCGAAGTATTTCTGGGTCAATAGAAAGCTTGCTTCAGAGAGGAAAGAAATTTTTTTAGACTTTAATCCCTGATTTTCGATATGACCCAATTATCAAAAGAAGTGGGTCATCCAAGGAATTATCAAAAATGAAGAAGAAATATACCTATGCGCGTGATTTCAGGAATCCTTGGAAAAGAAAAAGTTCATTTTATTGCTCCAGCATCAAAAGATGTTCATGCAGAGATGCAAACTTTCTTAAAATGGTTTCATAAGGACTCTTTAAAAATCGATGGTTTGATTCGGGCAGCTGTGGCTCATTTGTGGTTTGTGACCATACATTCCTTTGATGATGGAAATGGTCGCATTGCTCGAGCTATTTCGGATTTAGCTCTGGCACAGGATGAAAATCAATCCATGAGACTGTACAGTGTCTCGGAACAATTGATGAAAGATCGCAAACATTACTATCAATATCTTCAGAATGCCCAGATGGGAGATTTAGATATTACGCCATGGATTGTTTGGTTTTTTCAGGTACTTAAAAAATCGATGAAAAAAACGCAGGAAATCTTCGAAAAAACATCTTTGATGCAGTCTTTTTGGAAAAAGGCAATTCATCTTGATTTGAACCTTCGACAAAAAAAAGTTCTTCAAAAAATGCTCGAATTTGAACCACAGGGATTCGAGGGTGGAATGACGAATAAAAAATACACTCATATTGCAAAAGTCAGTCGCGAGACCGCCAAAAGGGACCTTATGGATCTTTGTGAAAAAAAACTTCTCGCCCAGAAAGGGCGAGGTCGTTCAATTTATTATATCTTGAGGTACTAATTATTTCCCCTGCATCCAACGCCGAGCACTTTTTACATTGAAGAAGATATTCGTGCATGAGGCAGCTGTGCCTTCCATTTGATCTTGTTGCGCTTCTTTCTGCTTTTGTTTGGCAGTCGATTGCCCAATTTTTTCATGCATTTTAACATCCAGATAAGGATTGTCCTTGGACATGTAACGCTGAACCAACTCAGCGATATCTTCATATTGTATCTGGGGCAATTGCTGAATGATTTCAGCGCGAAAGTTTTTTTGAAGGTTTTCACTGGCCAAATACCACAACAAAAAAGCTTGATCTCTGACTGAAGGAATTTTTTCAAATGCGTGAAGAAGTCCCTTTTTGCTATCTTCAAAAACCTTCAGCGCAAAGGGATCGTGCTGGATGATTTTTTCTAGAATTTCGTTCCATCCCTGAGCAATGGAAAGGGATCTGTCTTGAGATTTTGAAGTTTGTCCGTAAAGAACAATGTAAGGCGATGAATCAGGAACCATTCGGGATGCTCCATGGACGTATCCAAGTCCCTTCTCCGTTCTATTGATTTGAAAGGCCATGGTTGAAAGCATATTTTCTAAAACGCGCGCAGAATTCGAGTCCTTGATATTTTTTTGTACATTTAAATCTGACAAATGCCAGACTCGCGCTTGAGAAAATTCTTCCTGATCTCGATTTCCAGGAAGAACAGCATGAAGTTCTGTGGTCTTCACCAGAGGGAATGTTGATAGACGCAGAATTTCACGTTCTTTGTCTGTCAGATGATCCGGCCAATGCTGACGCGTCATTTGTAGAAGTTGGACAGCCTGTTCTTTGGACCAGCTTCCTGCAAGACCTGCAGAAATATCCACGCGACGAAAAATTGGTTCCATCATTTGACGGATGAAACCTGGATTTTCAATTTCCTTCTTTTTGAGTGCAGCAAGAACTTTCATTTTATCTTGTGTGCCAATTTCTAATATGGAAGAACTTTTTTTAAAGGCCAGCATCGCTGAAAATTGACCTGCTGAATGTAACTCTTCAGATCTTATTTCTTCGAAACCCGTAAGAATTTGCTGACTCGTGGGCTGAAAATTTTTCCATCGATCCAAAAACCAAGTGATTGCTGCAAAACTAGATTTTTGCTCACCCATACTGGAAATTGTGAATCCATTTCTATGGGTTTCAGGTTGAAGGGAAACTCCGGCATAAGATAAGTAATCCCAAAAACCTAGATTTTCATGAAAAAAGGCAGATAAAGATGCTTCCAGGGTTAATCTTTCCTGAGTGTTTAATTTTCGAAAATTCATTGAAAGGACAAGGCTATCCAGACCAATTTTTTTGGCTTTTTCCACCAATGCACGATCCTGTTGGACCTTCACTTCCTGTGACAGAACACCCGTCGGAGTATGGGAATCTGCATGCAGTTTCAATTCAGAAATTTGCTTTTGGGATCGAACAACTCCAGGGACTTTGGCAATTTCAAATTCAAGAGGAATCTTTGGTTGTTGCAAAGCACCCGATTGGAGCGCGTCTTCCCATCTTTGTCGATAGATAGGGTCTTGAAGAGTTCTGTATTTTCTTTGAAAGATAGGATCCATCGATAAACCCTGGATATTATTCACCTCGGGTGCGACGATTCCCACCATCAGATGGGGGGCTAGAAAAAGATGTTGTGCTGCTTGGCGAATTTTTTCTGCAGTCACTTTTTCATAGTTTTCCTGGAATTGAAAAGTGCTGGAAATTTTCTCTGCAGCAATATTATCAACCAGTTTTTGTTGCAACGTTCGAGCCGCAGCACTGACATTTCCATTGGTAAATTGAGTTTTACTTTGAGCTAACTTCACTCGAATATAGTCGACTAATTCCGCATTTAAATGCCTTCGAGAAAGTTCTCCACCTTGAGCTAAAATTTTTTCAACGATATCGAAGCGGTGGGAATAACCTTCTTGAGTTAAATTCATTTCAAATTCAAAGTGATGGCGATTATTCAATACAATTTCACTGACATTCCAATCTAGGATCCAGTGTTGATCCAGAAAGCCTTTTGCTAAACTCCCTTTGTTATGAGATCGAAAATAGGATAAAAGAACATCTTTCGCTTCCGGATGTTGTCGAAAGTAGGTTGCATTCGCATCAAAGGTCAGTAGTAGAATACGATGTCCTTCTTTTGATTCCAATTCGATCACAGTCGGAGACGAATTTATTTTTTGTCGATGAAAGTCCGGTGTTGGAAATATTTTTTTTGAAGTAGGTTCTCGTCCTGAAAAAGGACTTGGAACATCTGGAGGAACAAAATACTTTTCAATCGCAGTAAGGACATTGTGTTGATTGATTTGATTTTGAAAGTCACCTGCCACAATCAGAAATAAGTTTCCAGGTCTGTAATCACGATAAAAAAGATCTTTCATATCATCGGTTGTCATTGCATCCAGTTGCGCCTGTGTTCCCACACTGTACATAGCCAAAGGATGTCCCTGTTCTCGCAAGTAAATATTCATTATGTTCGTCAGCGCTCGTCGATCTTGATTTTGGTAAGATTTGGCTTCATTTTTTACCACTTGTTTTTCGCTGATAAAATCGGATTCTGAAATCAGTGGCAGGGTGGTTTGGGCTCCGACAACTTCAATAAATTTTTCTAAGTTTTTTGAAGGAACAGTGGCATAGTAAAAAACTTGATTTCCCCCAGTCTTTGCATTGTATTCGGCAGCAAGAGATTCCATCGTTCCATCATTCATCAAACCTTTGGGAAATTTCTGATTCCCTCGGTGAATCACATGCTCCCACAGATGCGCACGTCCCGCGTGAATGACAGGATCATCATAGGAAGATCCTGACGGAACGACGGCTGTAAAATAAGCCTGAGTTGCACCGGGCACATTCACAAGATAGACATCAAAGCCATGGATCTGAGTTTTTTCGAAACTATTTTTGGAATTGGCTTGGGCCAGAAAGCCGATCAGGAATAAAGTTGAAATCAAAGAAAGAAGCGCAGATGTGCGCGCACGCATAAGATTCATTTTCCCCCCTCAAAGAAAATAAAAAAACCTTTCTAGGGATAACGGCCTGTCAAGAAGGGGTCAATAGAAAACTGGTGACCTCACCAAGAATTGAACTTGGATCTAACGTTTAGGAAACGCTTGCTCTATCCATTTGAGCTATGAGGTCGACACAAGAAAGACTTTTCAGAATTTATAGCCTTTGTTTTTTATGTGGACAAATCTCAAAAACAGAAAGTTTCAAATTGATCTCTTGCGTAAAATTCCGTAAGTTCATTTTTCTTTAATCAGCACAAAAAACAAAAGGAGATCTCCGATGAATGAGAACCAAAATATTTCCCCGGATTATGATCCTAAGACTGCAATTTCGACGGAAGAACGTGAGTTTCATTGGTATGAAAATGTTTACCAAGGTGAAACCAAGCAGTTAACCTTACGTGCAATTTTGATGGGTTCTGTTTTGGGCGGAGTCATGGCTTTATCCAATCTGTATGTGGGATTAAAAACAGGATGGGGTCTGGGTGTTGCCATCACAGCTTGTATTTTGGCTTATGCGACTCAAAAAGTTCTTTCAAAAATTCTTCCTTTTGCTTTTGGAAAGCCTTTGACGATTTTAGAAAATAACTGTTCTCAATCCACAGCCTCTTCGGCAGGATATTCAACGGGTGGAACTTTATCGTCAGCAATGGCTGCTTATTTGATGGTCAGTGGACATCATTTGCCTTGGATGGTTTTGGGATTATGGACTTTTTTCTTAGCAGCATTGGGAGTCTTCATGGCAATCCCGATGAAGCGTCAAATGATCAATATTGAACAATTGAAATTTCCAAGTGGTATCGCCGCTGCTGAAACTTTAAAAAGTCTTCATGCCGAAGGTTTGGCAGCCATGATTCAAGCACGTTCATTAGGATTCAGTGGTTTGATTGCAGGTCTTGTGACTTGGTTTCGTGATGCCGGAAAGCCATTCTCCATTCCAAGTTCTATTCCATTTCCTGGAACCTTGATGGGCAAACCTATGGGGGTTTGGACCTTTGAAGTTGAAGTGGGTCTTGTGATGATTGCTGCGGGAGCCATCATGGGATGGAAAATCGCATGGTCCATGCTGCTGGGTGGTGCCATCAATTTTGGATTCTTAGCTCCTTGGGCTGTGGAAGTCGGTGCCATTCCTGTAGAAAAAATTGGATATCGTGGGATCGTCAGTTGGTCCACTTGGGCAGGGTCGGCCATGCTTGTGACATCAGGCTTATTAAGTTTGATTTTCCACTGGCGCACGATTGGTCGCGCATTGGGTGGGTTTCTCAGTGTTTTCTTTCCGGAAGTGCACGAAAATCAATCTGAAACACAAAAAAAATTAGCAGCCTATGTGAAAAAAATTGAAGTGCCCAGTGCTTGGTTCTTGATTGGAACTTTGCTTTCAGGTGCAGGCTGTGTGTGGATGTTGGTGGAATATTTCGGAACTGTTTGGTGGATGGGTGTATTGTCTGTTCTTCTGACTTTCATTCTTGGACTGGTTGCATGCCGAGCGACTGGCGAAACAGATATTACTCCGATTGGAGCCATGGGGAAAATCACACAACTTCTTTTTGGATGGTTGGCTCCTTCTCAGATCACAACGAACTTGATGACGGCCAGTGTGACAGCTGGTGCTGCAAGCTCCAGCGCGGATTTACTGACAGATTTGAAAAGTGGATACTTGTTGGGAGCAAATCCTCGTCAACAATTTTGGGCTCAGTTTCTTGGGATCTTTGCTGGGACCTTGGTTGTCGTTCCTGCTTTTTATATATTGGTCCCTGATGCTTCTGTTTTAGGTGGAAGCATGTGGCCAGCTCCTTCGGCCCAGGTTTGGGCGGCCGTTGCAAAGTTATTGTCTCAAGGACTAAGTTCTTTGCATAGCACGGCTCAAGGGGGAATGGTTGTCGGAGCCTTGATTGGTTTGGCAATTCCATTGTTGGAAAAAATCTCTTCTGAACGTGTACGTTCCTTTATCCCATCGGCAACAGGCTTGGGGCTATCTTTGGTGATTCCATTTTCAAGTTCATTGGGGATGTTTATCGGAGCTGTGATTGCTTTGATCTTGGAAAAGAAAGCTCCAAAAATTGCAGAAACATATATCATTCCTGTCAGCTCTGGTTTGATTGCCGGAGAATCCATTGTCGGTGTCGTGATTTCAATTTTAAGCACCACGCATGTGATTTAATCGCATTCAGTCGATTGTTCTTTGTATTCTCTGATGGAGAAGTTGGTTGATGGAAACTGACTTCTCCATTTTTTTTACGATGAAATTCAATATTTAGTCTTTGGTCTCATTCTTATCTATCTTTATAAGTTATTGAAAATACATATCTATGAATAGTTATATTATATTACTAAAAACAACTAGGCATTATTAATAAATATGATACACTTTTTAAGTGAGTCTCAAAGAAAACTCTAAAAAAGTTATGGGGACGGAGAAAAAGATCGGAAGTTGAGAATGAAGACACAGCAGACACTGTTATTTAAGGCTCTTCAGTTATTTGACCACAGGTTGAAAGAAAATAATTTATCTTGTCGACTTGTTCTTTGTGGAGCATTTGCAATCCAACTGCATGGATATGATCGAGGTCAGTTCACATACGATATTGATTCAGTTTTGCCTTTTGAATCTGAAGGAATAAAAGAAATTATCAAAAAAATTGGAGATGATTTGGGCTTGGGGGATTCTTGGCTGAACGATCAGGCGGCAACGGTTGCCTTACCTGAGGGGTCCTTGGATAGAATGATTAAATTAAATTCATTTGAGCAAATAGAGGCCTTCATTTTATCACGTATTGATTTAATAAAGATGAAGGTTTGTGCCTTTGCCATTCGTCGGGACCAGACGAATAAAGATTGGGAGGATTTAGTAATACTCCATCCAAGCAAAGAAGAAATAGAAGAAGGAATTGATTTCTTGATAAGAACCAGTCCTCCTCCAACGAATGCTCTGCCACGTATACTTCAAGAGTTTGAACAGACAATTCAAGACATAAGGAGTT
>CAZFSX010000016.1:12833-16248 GCA_964522115.1 uncultured Pseudobdellovibrionaceae bacterium
GTATGGGAAAAATTAATCATTCAGTTTTTATGCTGAAGGCAAAAAATCTTGGTATTGCCGTGGGACAGAGAATGGACTCAATTGATTCTTCTGAGAGAATTTCATTTTCATATATTGATTTGGAAGAATTTTTTTTAGAAGCAACATATTCGATTGATCAGTCAAGGCTTGCAGAGGGTTTTTTATGTTGGCTTTTACAGTTTGGACACTTGCTGGCTCCTTCCAAAATCAGAAAACTCATTACTGAAAATACCACATATTCTTCCGCCTTTTTAGGTTGTTATGTTCAATGGATGATGGATCATGGAATTCAAAAACATCAGTGGAAAATTCTAGTTCCGTGGATGAAAAAAGCAAAAGAAAAAAATACGTGGGTTTCTGGTCCTGCTCCTCTTAATCCCAATTCATCATTTTTAAAGTACAATATCCTTGCTCATGATTATCAGTTGAAAAAAGAGAAGTTTTTATTGCCAACAAAGCAAATTTTTTTACAGTCCTTAGAGTTAAAGAATAGAGCTTTGTATGGATCTTCGGTGAATGCTGATGTGGCATCATTTCTAGCAAGAAATTCAGAATCAACAGCCTATGAAGTTGCTAAAAAAACTCATCATCATAGAGCCAGAGTCTATAGCGTATATGAAGATATTAAAATAGCTTTATCTGTCTGAAATGTTATGTGCGGCGACGGCGCTTTAAAGACAAGGTCACTTCGAATTCAGCCACTACTTCTGTGGGGCTGATGGAGGGACAAATTCCGTAGGAGCGAAATTTGCGTGAAATGCGTTCGTCGGTATTGGCCGCTTCGATCGCCATTTTTTTCAACTCGTCACCTTGTTCGCAGATAAAGTGAACATCCGCTTCCGCGCGTTTTAAAAATTGCGCCTGAAAATCCTTAAAAACAAAATCGATGGCAACTTTTCCATCTTGAATTGTCTTCAATGCTTGGATGGCAACAGCTGCTTCTCCTCCCATGCATAGAGCTCCAAAGTACATGGAACCCAAATGGTTTTTTGTCATAAAATACAATGGAATTTTTAAAATAGTTTTTGCAGGTTCAAAGGACAATATTTTTGGACAGGCCAAAAATAGAAGAGGAATTTTAAAAAAAGTATAAAGTCGAACAAATGTATTGATCTTCAACGACTGTAACCACGTCATGCAGCTCCCCCTTGCCCCCATAAAGAATCAGTTCTATTATGGGTCCATCCATGGAAGATGGTCAATGGGGAAAGTCAGGCAGATGATGAGATCGAAGTTGATGTTGGCACTCTTGTGTTCATTCGGTATTTTTTTATTCCAAGAACAAGGTCGATCCGATGAAAATACGTCTGCGTGGCCATCATGTGTGGATTTAAGTCAAAAATATTGTGAAGACCTGAAAAAGAACAGCTTCGTGACTTTGTTTGATGGCGAAGTGGATTATCGAGACACCTATAAGGGGAATGAATTTCGCCTCAGTCGTGCGACAGAAGACTTTCTTCGCTTGAAAGCTTCACGAATGCATTTTTTCCCTAAGGACTATCAGAAAAAAATGGGTCCTTTAACAAAACAAATTGATCAACTCTTGAAAAAAACGAAGAAGACTCCCTTATCTGAAGATCGTCTTTTAAAATTTGAATGGTCGCAGCTTTTAGAAAAAAATAACTTTCTTTTGAATCAATTAGCAAGGGATCGTCTTTATCGTCGACTGCCAAAGCTTAAATCCTTGGACCCCTTGCTGTGGACTATGGATGATAAAATGCAACTTCAAAAAGAAGGGTGGAAGTTATCCAATGAAACATTTGTTATCACTTACATGGATTCATCTTATTGGAAACGCATTCAGAATGTATTCAGTACTGCAAAAATCTTTTTAAAAGAGGCCATTCAAGAATCGAACTTTGAACCCATGTACAAAGAACGGATGATTCATCAAATTGAAACAATTGCATTGGCATTTCCGGATGATGAAACTTTGGAAAGTTCAGGCTTTCACGAGTGCGGTTCGTCGGGAATCAAAAATGCCATCTATTCCAGAGCTTCCCATCAGTTGATCATTTGTCTTGGAACAATGATCGCATTTCGTTCTGAATCGGCACTGTTTTTTCTGCTGGCACACGAGTTGGGGCATGCAATTGATTCAGGTTCTCCAGTCTTTCGTCATCTTTCAGCCAACGATCAGCTTTTTGAAAAAATTGCGCTTGTGTCACATGAAAATGGCTTAAGCTGTCAGGATTTTGAAAAAGTTCAAAGGGATATGAAAAAAGAATTGGCCGATACGAGCTACCAATTTCCGCCAATCAATCAAATGGAAAAACTATCAGAATGTTTGGATTCCAGAGTGACTTCGTTAAGAAAAAATTTGTCAGAGGCTGTTTGGAACAGCGAGATTGATCAACATTTTGATCAATATAAGAAATATCACCACAGAAAGTTTTATTTTACTCAGATTGAAAGTCCGACAATTGAAATTGATAATCGAATTGTTGAAAATATTTCTTATGGAAATCTTCTTACTTGGATTCATAAGCCGGGCATTCAGGGGCGAACCAACATCAGTTTGTTGAACATTTATATGCAAAGAAGAAACTGCCGAACGGATCAAGAAAAATCCATGGCTGCAGAAGATTGGTTGCAGTTAGGATCCGAAGACAGTTTGAAATTACTTAAATTGTATTACCAAAGATTGGTCAGAGTTTGCGGTCCCTTTTGCCAGGAGTTTTCTGATTTAAGTTTTTATATCAATACTAAGGAATTGATCGCGGACTGGTGGGCATCCAAAGTTTTTGAAAAATATTTAAAAACCCTCAAGAATTTAGAAAATCAAAGGCAGGCGGCTTTAGCCTCAATGTCTTTATTTTGTTCGTTCTATGGAGGTTTTGAGCCCGTCAGTCCAAAGCTTGTTGCGAAGGAAATCCAACTTTCTCAAGCTGGTCATCCAGATGATCAGACAAGAAAGTTGGTGATCTTCACTCCTGCTATTCAAAAGATCCTGCATTGCCGTGGCGATGGAATCCCAGAAAGTGTGGGAAGGTGTCAGGATCAAAACGCAAAAGATCAAGATCTTGCTAAAACTTATTCACCAAGGCTTGAACCAAAGAAAGATCTCTAGGAAGAGTATGTTTCAATTCAATGCAAGCGTGCACCAAATCAGAATAACTGATGGATTTGCCTTTTTGTTTCAATAAAATATCAGCAAAGCGGACGGCACGATCAATCAATTTATTGTTCGAAGGCCTTACCCATGTCATTAAATTCGATTGGTACCTATGAAGTCGTCCCATGATCAAGGTCGACATGGTATTCATCACCATTTTTAAATAAATTTGTCTTCCTAAATAACTAAGATGGGTGACGGATTGTGTATGCTCTAACTCTTGAAGCTGAAAATAAAATTCTTGGGGTAAATCTTGGATGACAAAATGATGATGTCGTC
>CAZFSX010000016.1:16258-18749 GCA_964522115.1 uncultured Pseudobdellovibrionaceae bacterium
GTCGTCGCGAGGTATAGGAGGTGCGAGCAGGAATAAGTTGTCGACTGAAATCAAAACCTTCCAGTCGTTCTTGGGAAGTTTGATGGGTAACCTCTTTCCAATGAAAGGTGCGCGGAGATCGTTGCAGAAGGTCCAGCCAAGCTTGTTGTGCATTCATCGATTTTTCAAATAACAAATAACACAAAGAAGGGTGCTTATGTTCATCCTTTTGGTTTTCAAATGGAAATAAACTAAAGGTCGGTGAACGTTCCGTAGTATCCGTCAACACTGTCATGCCAATCAAAGGATCTGTGGAATAAAATAAAAATTCTTGGTCTTTGTAAATATCTGCTTCGCGCACAATAAATTTTTCTAAGAAAGAAAATGGTTCCACTAAAAAATCAGAAAGATCTTGAATTTCTCTTGTGACACTGGCGAAGTCCTCATCGTGATGAAATATGCACGCTCCAACAGCTAGCATCAGCACCGTTGTGGACTGCATGCGAGTGCTTCCCGTTAAAGCCATGGGGCCAACGAATAAGTTGATTTTTTCGATTTTTGGATTTTCGATGACGGCCTTGGATCTTGCTGCCACTGCACACAAGATAGAATCAGGATTGCAGTACAAAAAGAAGGGTTTTCTATGACTGATGCTGGTGGCTTTTTCAGTGGCTCCGATGACGAACGGAGTTTCTCCGCCTTCCGTGGTGGCAATCAAGAGATCATTGCTGGAAAAACCCAATTCAGTCAGTTGGCGGGCTCCGAATTCAGGGAAGTCTTCAAATTTTTCGATGGAGTGAATCAGGGCAACGTCGCCTCCTGCCATGAAGCTGATGACCTGATTTTTTTCGGTGTCTTCGCGATCGGGGTAGAATCTCCACAAGCTTTCTAGGGCCAGGGAAAGTCGTCCTGTGGCACCACATCCGACAAGAAAAAGCCGCCCTCCAGATTGAAGTGTTTCACGAACAGCCCGATGGAGTTTTTCTAAAGATGGTGACCGTAGCAGAAGTTCCTTCAGTGCACTTTGGTCAACTTTCAGAAGGGTTTGAAGAGCAGTTGGCAGGTCATTTTGAGCCATATCTGAAAGTCGTACTGTCAAAGGGTGAGGTTGCTCTGTCGGAAGTCGGCCCAATTGGAATTCAGAGTGAACGGCCATGAAATCTTGAAACTCGTGCTGAATCTGCTGTTGAAGATGCATGTTTTTCCTTTGAGTTGAAATCGAATCGAGGCCGATCATATCTGATAACCAGGGGGGGCTGTCCATGGACCGCTTCAGGCATGACGAGAAGCTTCCAATCTTCGCTGATTTTTTGGGCAAATAAAAAAATCTGATGGACAGTAAGTGAGCGGATTGTTACAAAGACGACTCTTGTCTTGTGGCCCTGTGGTGGAATTGGTAGACGCGCTGGACTCAAAATCCAGTATTCGCAAGAGTGTGGGAGTTCGATTCTCCCCGGGGCCACCAACTCTTTCTCTTTGGCTCTTGGCTGGCTCTTCGGTTCTTCTCATTTTACTGTTTATCACTGCTTTCCACTTTTTTTGTCATAGGATCATTTCTTTTGAACTTTCTCTTTTTTAAACTGATTTTTTTGTGTCATCCTTCCGTTGTATCAATCCAATCAGGAGGGATCAGATGTTATTTCGATCTGTTTTTTTTACTCTGACCTTGGTTCTGTCTATTCAATTTTCCAGGGCCCAGGTGTTGAAATTAGACCCCTTGCCTGGAGTTGAGTCTGAAGAGTATCCACAGGTTCAAGGCTTCGATGACAAGGGGAACCCTTTTGACGGTTTAGAGGCAATTTTTGATCAAGGTCAACTGCCTGATTATCGAGAAATGAAGGGTATGCATTCAGGACGATGTTATTATCGTAAGAAGCCAGCATTGCCAACAGCCGCTTTGTTGGTCGCAACTCAACAAAAAGCGGATTTATCAAAGGGGCCCTTCTTTGGTCCACAGGGTTTAGAGAATCGTTTTTCATTTGTAGGCCGAAAAGGTGTGAAGCCTGATTTTTTTGACTCCCTATCTGATTTTGATCTGAAGGAGATAGAAACATATCAATCAAGTTCTAGTTTTTTGTCATTACAGATGTCTGAATGGAATTCCTCATGGATAGCAATTGATTCTGTCAATGCAGTTGGTTTTGCGGTGAAGAAGTCAGGTTTGTTTTGGATTGGTGAAATTTTTTATGCTCGACCTCAGTCTAGCTTAAAAAATCAGATCGAAGATGTTCGAGCTAGATGCTATTTTTTTAAATCGACTTCGAATAAGCATTAACTTTTTCGCGTTCACAAGAAGTTTCACCGTGGCGAGTTTTGACTTTGAATCAACATGCAAGTATGAATTTGTGAATCAAAATCAAGTAGACCCCATGGAGACCTTATGGATACAGTATTACAATCCTTTTTTATGGTTTTTGCCAGCGAGATGGGGGATAAAACTCAACTCTTAGCCTTGGTCTTGGCCTCGCGATTTAAAAAACCGTGGCCCATTATGTTGGGGATTCTTTTGGCG
>CAZFSX010000016.1:18759-19160 GCA_964522115.1 uncultured Pseudobdellovibrionaceae bacterium
GAATCTTAGTTGCAACCTTATTGAATCATGGCTTGGCATCATGGGTTGGAGGTTGGGTCTCTGGTTTTATAAGTGATCAAGTTTTGCGGTGGGTTTTAGGGGCCATATTTATTGGATTCGGTTTATGGATTTTAGTTCCCGACAAAGACCAGGGGTTGGATGAGTCTCAGACATCTCGAGGAGCTTTTCTTACGACCTTGGTGACCTTCTTTTTTGCTGAAATGGGTGATAAAACGCAGCTCGCGACCGTCGCTTTAGGTGCTCAATTTTCCATGGTGCCTTTGTGGGTAACTTTTGGGACAACCTTGGGAATGTTGGCTGCTGATGGCTTGGCTGTTGTTTTTGGAGAGAGCTTGACCAGGATCATTCCGATGAAGTGGATTCGATTCTTTGCTTGTTTT
>CAZFSX010000017.1:0-8961 GCA_964522115.1 uncultured Pseudobdellovibrionaceae bacterium
CCGTAGTCTTGAAGATATTCGGCAATTTTTGAAAATTCCCAATGCCCGTATTTTCACGGCATGGGATGCTTCTGGCGCATTGGCTGCCTACGCCGTGGAAGGCAAAGGAGCAGACCTACAAGGTTATATTCATGAGTGGAGTGGAAATATCGACGCTCTTTTGCATGTCTTCCATCACGTTTGGAAGCAGCATCAAAAGCCCATCACCATTTTAATTCCTCATCATTCACAAAATTTAATTCGACGTTTGAATCAACTTGGAAATCTTCATCATCACCAAGGCTACCTTGGTTTGATGAAGGTCCTGAATCCAACGAAGGCCTGTGAACGCGTGGTGAATCATGCGCGCGCTTTAGGAGTTTTTGATTTTCAAATGACCTATCAAGAAGGCCAGGTTCAAATTAGCCTGGGCCAAGAACGTATTCAGATTGAAACAAATCTAGACTTACCTCGTCTCATCTTCGGACCGATAGAGTTCGAGGGAATTTCCGCCTCGGTGAAAAACACCGAGGTCTTAAAGAGAATTTTCCCTCTACCTCTTTGGATCTGGGGATGGGACAGTGTATGAAACGGATTTTATTAATTAGTCTTCTAATCATTTTATTGACGCCTTTGATTTTTTCAGTGATCGGTTGTGTAAAACCACCTGAAACAAAAGTGGAATATGGGCCAGAAATCCCCAATGCAGACATTTCTGCAAAACTAAAAACTTTACCAACTCCAGACTCCTACGGAATTTACAAAAATCAATCCAGCGAATTTCGCATGATACAAAGTATTCGTGATGTTCAAAGCCCAACAGTGCTTCGTAAGATTAAAAATACAGTTTTGGATCGACAAGAATTTCCTGAAGATAAACTGATCAACTACCGCGTTCTTTCCCAGTTCAGTGATTTTGAAGACGGTGAATTTCAAGATTATGCTCGTATTATTGATGTTCCATTAAAAATGAAATCAGGCACACAATCCGCAGAAACAACTGACGAAGTCATGTCCAAACTTGAAACTCCTGTTCAGATGATGAAAAATTCCTTCCAAAGCTTTTCACAAATTTTTACTTTAGAAAACTCCAGCGATTCCACAGCATCAAGCCCGCCGAAAATAGTAAAAGTCACTTACCATAATTTAAAAAGTACAAACAAGGAAATGGATCCACCGGCTCATATCCAATCCACAAAAAACTGTGCTGGAATTCCTCATTGTAAAATTCAAGTGCACGAAGTCTCATTCGATCGAGTTCTGTGGACTTCCGACGGCAGGGGAACAAAATCAACTTTTACACTGGCTGTTTCAAAAGATGTCCCCTACGCGGTAATGCCTTCAGGAGAAGAAATTTTCCCGGGCCTGATCTCGCAATGCAGTCAAGCGATGGTTAAAATTCAAGGTCGGCAATTTTTACTGAATCAATGTCTTCAGTTGATCGATTTTGAATTTTCAATGGAATGATGAATTACCAATCAATATTCATACGAACCATGTAGACACGATTCTCTTTGGGACTGTCGGAACTTCCGATATCTTCTCCGTAAGTAACTAAATCTAAGTTGAATAGAAACAATAATGCGGAAACTCCGGCTGTGAAATAGCCTTGATTCACACCAACGCGGTAACTCCCCTTCCACCAACTGGCCATACGCCAATCAAACTCCATCCCGATATGAGCACTTTTGCGAAAAGTAACATAGGGATGCATGATATCACGAAAGTCCAAAACTCCACGTCCACTGAAAATTCCCAACTGAGGAAATTCCCATTTACTTCCTAAATCAATCGTGCGGTTTAATTTTTCAGGAGCTTCCACCGTTGTTTTATTGATTAAATTGAAGCTTTGACCAAATCCATAATCAAGGACGTTTCGAACAACAACACCAAATGTCGGTTTAGATAGACGAAAGACTCCCCACAAACCATCGGTGGGAAGCTCAGGTGTGTACAAAGCCCCTAAGTCCGCATCCAAAGTGTAACCATCTCGAGCATCTTCTTTTTTAATCACCTTAGAATCCACTGCCAAATCAATCAATGTAACCGATCGATTGATAAAAGCGCGATTGACGAACTTCAAAGTTGTTCCCAAAGAAAGACGACCAGGGATCCCTTTATAATCTCGTCCGTAACCGAAAGCGATGGTGGAATCTCCATAAGCACGGACATTGACCGTTGGCCCCTTATGAATTGTCAGATCGCTGGTGAAATCCATAGGTAGAACGGCAACTCCCCAGCCTGGTCGAACCCAAATTCCGTTAGGAAGATTTGCTCCAATTGTATAGTTACTTCCATATAAATCTTGAAGAACATTCAGGTAAGCTTGCTGCTTCTGAGCATCGGTTCCCGTGACCTTTGAAGCATCATCCATTTTTTTTGCAAAATCAAAAAAGGACTTCGACCAACTAAAATCGAATGACAGATTGATCTGACCATCTTCTCGGCGTGCTAAAGCGGCTGGATTGTAGAAAAGAGCAGAGTAATCATCCACTGCAGCAACAAAGGCCTCTCCCATCCCTAAAGCCCGTGGTGAACGGTAGTGATGATGAATCCCCGTATTGATTCCGTCATCAGCAAAACTATGAGTTAAAAATAAAAAAGTAGCTAAAAGTAATCTTCGTCCTAAAGACCCAGACATAGAATATCCCCCATCCCAAAAAATTGTATGCTTCTTTTCTTCCGAGAGGTATGATTAGTTTCATGACTCAACTTTTCAAAATTCTTTTTTCGACCTTCGTCTTGTTTTTTGCGACTTCAACCTGGGGAGCTACATCATCTTCAGGAATTCAAGCTGAAAAAAAATCAGCTTTGCCAAGCACACAAAGAGCTCCGGTAACCACCTCTGATTCCTCACAAGTGGAAAACTCTGTGGAAAAACAAGAAGGAATACAAATTACAACTGCACCTCCGTCTGATAAGGAAGTCCGCCTGCATCGACGCAATCCCAATATCGATCGCGCACTCTACATGGGGTTAGGCTACTTCAATGGATATGGAACCAATACAGATGAAAGTATTTCTTCTGTGATTTTTTCGCTCGGCCACCTTCAAATTCAGAATTCTGCATTTCATGCTTACGAGGTGGAAATACCGCAGCCAGGACTGCTTGGCGCAAGTGGAAAGAAAGGATTTTTTTTCACATTTTGGCCTACAAGACCATTTTATGCATTCGGAGTACGAGCTTGGTTCCAGGGGTCAGATCAGCTTGCTAGCGTTTTGAAGTATGAACGATACGCCGCATTTGCCGAAGTTGGATTAGGTGATCTTTGGACGAATAAACAAATGGCTTCAGCTTTTCTACGAACAGGCATGGCTATGAATGGTTTTTTTATTTCAAGCCATATTCAGTGGCAATTTCCTTATTGAACAGACTGCAACATTTTTTGAACCTGCTGTTCCAACTGCTGAAGCGTCCCGGAATTGTCGATCACAAAATCGGAAAGCTTGGCTTTTTGATCTAAAGGTAATTGAGCCTTCAATCTGTGGTCAATTTCTGCATCAGACCAATGATTGCGACTTTTCATTCTTTGCTTTTGCAAGGCTAAGGAACATACCACACAAACAACTTTATCAAATTGACCTTGTAAGTTTTTTTCAAAAAGCAAAGGAACATCATAAAAACATACAGAATCTCCACGATCCAAGCACTTCTTTTTCTCAATTCCGACAATTTTTTGAACCTGAGGATGAATCAACTGTTCAAGTTGAAGCAATAAATCAGGTCGACCAAAGACCAGTTTTGCCAACTGTGATCTTTGGACAAAACCATCAGAGTCGAAGACTTGATCACCGAATAATTGGCGAATCTTGTCTTTCACTTGATGATTATCTTGCAAAACTTGATGGGCAATCCTATCCGCATCAATGACAGCAATGGATTTCTTTCTTAAGATATCTGCCACAGTCGATTTTCCTGTAGCTAGACCTCCGGTCAGTCCGATCCAAATCATCAAATCCTCCTTTAGAACTCTTCGCATCTTACCGATAAAACAAGTGAAGGGATACACAATTGCGTGGCATTAGCTCTTGAAAATTTTGGCAAATATATGCTTTTAGAAAAGCTTGCCTCTGGCGGGATGGCAGAGGTGTATCTTGCTAAATCCGTGGGCGCCAGTGGTGTAAATAAATTCATAGCCATCAAACGCATCCTTCCTCAGTACTCTGACAATGTTGAATTCATCGAAATGTTCAAAGAAGAAGCTAAAATTGCAGTCAATCTGAATCATTCCAATGTTGTTTCAATTTTTGACTTCGGAATCGAATCCAAGCAGTTTTATCTTGTCATGGAATTTGTTGAAGGACAAAATTTACGACAAATTACAAATTTTTTAAAAAAAGAAAACATTCAACTGACCATCGATCAAGTTGTTTACATCGTGAAAGAAGTCGCTGCAGGATTAGATCATGCTCATCGCTGCATTGACGGTACAACAGGCAAACCTTTAAATATCACTCATCGTGATATGAGCCCACAAAACGTAATGATCAGTTTTGAAGGAGAAGTTAAAGTCGTCGATTTTGGTATCGCCAAAGCTGAAAATCAAGTCGAAGCCACCCGCGTAGGTACCATTAAAGGAAAGTTTGGCTACATGAGTCCCGAACAAGCGGATGGACAAATTGTCGATTTGCGCACAGATATCTTTTCTTTGGGTATTGTTCTATGGGAACTTTTAGCTAATGACCGACTCTTCACTGCCGGAAATGAAGCTGCTACCTTGCGCAAAATACGTGACTGTCAAATTCCAAGCCTGAGAAAAATTAATCCTGCTATTCCTGCGGAGCTTGAACGCATATGCAATAAAGCCTTAGCGAAAGAAAAAAGTTTGCGCTACCAAACATCCGCTGCATTTTATCGTGATTTAAATCGATTTCTAAATACCCAATATCCTGAATTTTCCAGTCAAGATTTCAGTCGATTCATGAAAGAAAGTTTTTCTTCACTTTACCTAGAAAATCGAAAAAAACTTGTCGAGTATTCGAAAGCACAAGCTCCTCATTCTGCGGCCACGACCGAGGATAAAACGGAAATTACTCAAACCGAGTCCTTTCTTCAAGATCAGTCCTTAGTGGCTCAAAATAAAGCAAGAACCGGCTTAGCTTTACCGCAAAGTCAGCCTGCAATGATGCAGGAATTGAATTTGGATCCAAAGTCGACATCCAAGGTAAAACTGGAAGATCTGAAGCAAGGGCAAACAAATATCACTCGAACAAAAACGAAAGCATCGTCCACGACGAAGAATTCCAATGCTAACTGGAACCCGTCGCAAATACCAAACGATTCTTTTGATAATTATCGCTTCCAAAAGAAGAGTCAAAGTGTCAACTCTGCCGTCTGGATTTTTTCAATCATTTTAGTGGCTGTAGGTTTTTGGTTTTACAGACAAAATAAAATCATGGACCAAAAAGCTCAGGACATGAAACTTGCAGCAGAGCAAGAAATGACAGACACAACAACTACGCAAAATGAAACAACAGATGGGAACCAGGAAAAGATGGTCGTTCAAGAAATGTCCTCCACAGTCTCTGTTGAAAGCGTAGCTGTATTTATTGAAAGCATCCCCCCTGGAGCACGTGTTCTTATTAATGACAAGGACTCTGGACAAATCACTCCAGCAAGAATTTCAGTTGAAAAAAATAAAGCGACAAAAATTTCTTTATTGAAAGATGGGTATCTACCCTATGATCGCAGTGAACGTTTTGTGAATTTAACACAATCGATAAAAGCAACATTACAACTGACTGCACAAGTTGGTTACATATCTTTGGATGTACCCAACGGAGGCAGCAGCCCTGTGGTCATTATCAATGGAACTCGTCTTCAGGAAAAACTACCTTTGAACTTGTATGCGATACCTGCAAACATACCCATTACAATTAAAGTTTCGAACCCTTTTGCAAAACTAAGTGCTGAACAATCTATTGTGGTTGGACCAAATCAAAAGAGGCAGCTGAAAATGCTCTTGACTGCGGACCCAAAGGCCTCTACCCCCAATAGATAGACATCGAGGAGCCTCATCATGAAATCGCATCAAACCATTCTGCACTGGATTCAAAAATTTCCACAACGCCCTAACACTCAAGCTGCTATGAAATATCAAAGTGATAGTGGATGGACAGAGCTAAGTTGGGCTGAATATTATGATAAGATTCAACGATTTGCTTTTTTCTTACAAACTCAGGGCTTAGAATTTGGTCAGCGAGTCGCTATTTATGCAAACACAAGGTATGAATGGGCTGTTGCGGATTTGGCAACTCTTTCCTTGGGTGGAATCATTGTACCCATTTATCATAATATCAGCGACGAAGACCTTGAACACATTTTGAATAAAACTAAAGTGAATTTCTTAATTATCGAGGGGCGCACTCAATGGAGAACCTACCTTCGAACTCAAAAAGACGGAATGCCTGAACAAAAAGTCATCTTAATCGACGACATTTCAGTAGACGCGTCTGAAATTCCATCACATATCAAAGTCTTTAAATTGCATCCAATTTTAGAGGAAGGTTCTGTATTTCCTTCACAACAATTAGAACAATGGATTCAAATCGCTGACAAAGTGAATTTAGATACCACAGCAACCATTCTATTTACATCTGGAACTACGGGAAAACCAAAAGGCGTTGTTTTAACTCATCGTCAAATTGTCGGAGAATCCATCGAGGCCTTCAATTACGCTGGTCTTCTTCCCACAGATATTTCACTTAGCTTTCTTCCTTGGGCCCATATTCTGGGACGCGTGGAAATTTGGGGACATGCTTTTCATGGTTATCAAATTTGTGTTTTGAAAGAATTAGAAAAAATCAAAGACGCTTTGTTGGAAATCGAACCCACTGTCTTTATTGGTGTTCCTCGAATTTTTGAAAAAATATATTCTTTGATTCACCAAAAAATGGAAGAACATCCCTTCAAGGCTGTTCTTTTTGAACAGGCCCTTGAAGTCGGGCTTCAAGTGGGTGAATACAAACTGAAACAAGAGCCCATCCCACTGGCTTTGCAAACTCAGTATTCATTGATGCAAAAAATCTTTTTAAATAAAGTAAAGCATATTTTTGGTCGTCGATTGCGTTTTGCTGTCAGCGGCGGCGCTCCTCTTGCCAAAGAAATCAATGAATTTTTTCATGCCTGTGGAGTTCTTATCTTAGAGGGTTATGGATTAACCGAAACGACCGCAGCGATCACATTGAATGTTCCTTTTGACTACCGTTTTGGTTCCGTAGGAAAAGCCTTCGGTGACACACAAGTTTTGATAGCAGACGATGGAGAAATTTTAATCAAAGGATCCAAAGTCATGAAAGAATACTATGAGGATCCGGAAGCCACGGCCGAAGTCTTTACACATGGATGGTTTAAAACAGGGGACATCGGAGTCATTCTACCAAATGGGGATTTGAAAATAACAGACAGAAAAAAAGATTTGATCAAAACTTCCGGGGGGAAATACGTTGCTCCTCAAAAGTTAGAAGGCCTTTTAAAACAACAATCCCCCTTGATTTCCCACGCTTTAGTTCACGGCGATAAAAAGAAATTTATTGTTGCCTTACTGACTTTGAATAAAGATTCCGTCATTCAAATCGCAAAAGAGCATCAGCTGTCCTATGAAGATTACACAGCTCTGACTCAACACCCTGTGATTTTGGAAAAGGTTCGCAATATCGTGCGTGAAACAAATCGACTGCTGGCAAGCTTTGAATCCATCAAACGATTTTCAATTCTTCCCGAAGACTTTACGGTGGAAAGTGGAGAGCTGACTCCATCGATGAAAGTTCGACGAAAATTTTTGGACAAAAAATATTCCTCTTACATTGATAAACTTTATTTGATGTAAAAGCGCAGAGCCAATCCCGCGTAAGCACCATTCAGGTTGACTTCGCGTGCACTTCCATCGGAATTCACCATGCTATCACCTTTGGTCACTGTCGTGGGACCAAAGGCCGTCACGCTGGTTTGATGAACCAACGTATTCACTGTCAGTTGGCGATATCCCGCCTCAAAAACAATGGTTGTGGTGTCTGATAAAAGAGTTTCAAAGCCCGTCCCACCGGCGTAGGTTAAAACGGAACCTCGTCCTTCTTCTCGAAAGTCTGCCAAAGAAAATTGAGTCGTCCCAGCCGTCGTGAAGGTGTAAGAATTTTGCAAGGTCACGGTGGCCTGCCCTGCTTCAGCGTAAAGAAACCATCGTGATGTGGACCATTGTTTTAAATTGAATTCAAAGGCAATCTTTGGAACAACCGCACTAAGTTCACTTCGAAATGTATAAAGGCTTGTGCCCGCAGCATCACTTCCAACAGCCTCTTTCAAATCGTCGGGTCGCAAAACTTCAATCCCAAATCGAACCCCTAAATAGCGAGACGCATATAAAAATCCAAACTCGTATCCATAGTTGTACTTGACGCTTTTATCAAAACTCATGCCCGTGCCACTGCTCTTCGCAAAGGAGTTATCCGCCTGCAAACTGGTTCCACCATTGACACGCAAGTAACTGGCAAAGCTTTCTTTGTTGATATCAAAAACGCGAGCCTCTGATTTCCAACTCAGAAGTAGGATTCCCGATAATAGAAGTGAAAAAGTCCAAGATCCCCATTTCATCCAACACCTATTGCAGCAAATCGATCACTATTTTGGCGGCCCCTTGAGTCCCTTCAGATTCCATCACTTTGACCAAAGCATTGGGTTTCAAGTCGATCGAAACCAAAATTCCTTTGTCCTCTGGATCATAGATCATACGTGCATCACGAACCAGGGCGGATCTTTTTAACTTTTGCATCAAGGTTTTTTCATCCACCTTGCTCACACCTGTTTGAGCAAATGAAATATCAATTCGAGATGGATTTGTTTTCTTTTCAACATGAAAATAGGGTGGAGATCCTTTCAAGGGACGCATATACATATCACCCATTTCAAACACCAAACGTTCTCGAACTTCATTCTTAGCCGAGGACAATCGAATGTCCAAAATACTAAAGCCGCTACCTGCTTTT
>CAZFSX010000017.1:8971-19095 GCA_964522115.1 uncultured Pseudobdellovibrionaceae bacterium
ACTGCACCCAGCAAAAGACCCTTTTCCATTTTTGCTTTGGAAGGCAATGCCGCCCAACTTTGTAGAGCAAGTATACAAAATGTCAGAATAAATTTCATAGTCACTCCTTCTTGAGCGAATGATTTTTTAGCGTCGCTGCAAACCTGCGCTGATAGCGACACCTAAGAAAAACAACATCCATATGATTTGAAGCCAAATAAGAAACATGGGAATGGCTGCCAAACTTCCATAAACTTTCCCGTAGACAAAAACTTTTTTAAATAAATAGGCATAAAAATTTTCAATGATCACCATCGCCACAGTGATCATGGCTGCCGGAACCATGGCCGCCCAGGTTTTCACATTCAAAGATGGTCCCCACTTGTAAAAAGCATACAGGGGCATAAAAACTAAAAAGCCGCCTATGTAATCGCGGTAAAGTTTGATGGTTGTGAATTCTTTTTCCGCTCCCGACATCAATCCTAAAACACTGGCCAGAATTAAAGGGCCTGCCAACATAAAAACACCATAAACAAAAAAACGCTGAACCACATGTCGCTTCATCGGCGCTTGCCAGATCCGATGAATAGCCACTTCAATGTCGGAAAATAATTTCAAGCTGATAATGATAAATCCCACAATTCCCGCAAATCCAACCACACCCGACTGAATACGTTCGATGGATCGGTGCAGTTGTTTTCCAATATCAATCCCGATATTTCCCAGAAAAAAATCAAATAAAAGTGGCTCGATTTTGCGCACCAATTTGTCAGTTCCCCCAGTGCGACGAAGCACACTTAAACTGATAGCAATCATCGGAACCAAGGAAATCATGGATGTAAAAGCCAAACTTGAAGACAATAAAGATATTTCAGCGTTTCGCAGACGCTTTAAAAATTGAATCACCATGCTGTTGATTTTATCGACAATTCGTGGAAAAGAGGATCCCTTTTTTGGGGGGTCTAGCTCACGTCTTTACAAAATCTTCAGCCTGGACTGTGGACCAGACCCGCATTTGATGGAGAGTTCTTCTCAGCGGAAACCGAGAAGATCCCGTGAAAAACAATATCTATATTACAAAGATTCGTAAATCCATACGGTCCTTGAAACCAGGACAGGAGTATATCTTGCGCGTTTCCATGTACCAACGAGGCGCTGTGGGATTGTACAAACAGGATTGCTCTGTAGATACAAAAGCCTGGGATTGTCAGTGGTATGCCCTTTTTCTGAAACGGGACGTAGATGATTATTTTTCAAAACCTTTGGAAATTAAATTTTCGACGGATACGCAACTTTTAGACAAACGCGGCTTTTGGGACAAATTGGTCGACTTCATCAAATAACGGAGACTGTATGTTGATAAAATCTTTTTTACTTACTTTATTTACGATGCATGTTTCTTTGGCTGCCAACTTTGATCAATACCGAAGCCAACTTCCATCGTTGAAAAAAACATCCTTACAAAAGGCCCATCAGGAATCTGCGAAACGCACGCAACTGATCCGACAAAATTTATCGATTCCATCTTACTTACTTCCAAAAAACTTAACTCACCCTGCTTTGCAAGGTGGAGATAGACCACGATATCGCTTTTCATATTCGAATTATTTTAAAATGATTTTAGAAAAAATCAGTGATCGCATTCGATCTGAAGATGTTCTGGCTCCTCCTATGGCTATCAACCCGGCCTGGTCCGCGGCACAAGCCAAGGAGCTTCTGAAGTCTCAAGAGCTGAAAAAATGCACTCAAACCATTTTAGGACCTCAAAGATCCATCTCTGAATCTGAAATGACAGATTATGTGGATAAAGGACCTGGAAATCAACGTGCCGGATCCATCACAGATATTTTGGGATCCGTGCGAGGCATTGAAAGCTTTGATGGTATTGTTCGTGAAATCCAGTTTTCAAAAGAAGAATCCAATTTCACAGATTTGAATACGACATCGATGACCTTGGAAATGCTCTTGGGCTTTCGATTAAAAAAGGATGAAAGTTTTGTTGCTGCTCAAAAATGTCTTTTGGATTTTATGAAGGAACAACAGGATGTCTTGAATCTGCGTTGGCATGAAATTCAAAAAACAAAATTAGGTTTGCAATTGCAAACATCTCTGAACACACGGGCTCAGTTTATCGAAGAAATATCAGACAAAGTTCGTGCTGTTCCCGCAGCAAGCTTTGATTTTAGTAAAAAAATGGAAAAGCTTGCCAGCTCAAATCGTGTGGAGTTCTATGCTCGAAACTTAAGAACCTATCAGGAATATCGTCAGTTTTCATCTTTAGCATCGGAAACACGATTTATTGAACAACGAACACGTCAAATCAAAATGGTGCGCGACTTTTTAAATTTAAAATACCAAGGTGCCCTTCGCGCATCTGAAATGCTTTCCAAACTTTCCACAGAGCAAATTGATTTTATGATTGATGTTTTTCTTCAATTAGGTGGCTTTGATTTCCCAAGTGAAGAAGAATTTGCCAAGGCACAGATTGATTTCATCAAAGCACTTGAAAAGCGAAGTGACATTGAAATTCTGGCCGACTACGAATTTTATCGCAACATCAATTCCTTGATGATCGAACTCAGATTTCATCTGAAAGCCCAAAAAATGTCGGAAGAAGCCCGCAAACAAGATCTTCGCAATATCTTCGATCAACAAAAGCCGTGATTGGCTTTTTCAGATCCCTCTTTCTACAGCAAGAGGGATCTTTTCGTGAACCAAGATGCCTATCAACTTCCGCAGGCTGGCAAGGTCACTGCTGTGGAATCTACAGTGATGCTTCCGCAGGTGGAAGTGAAGGTGATCGTACGCGAAGTGGCTGATCCTAATTGGTAGGTCATTGTTCCCGAGGTTGGGTAACAGCAAGAGCTAGGCACATATCCCACATTATTGTAGGTCGTCGACACATTCACACTTGCACGGTTATGAGCTACCGTCACTGTCCCACTGACTGTATAAGGAGATCCACTTGTTCCTGAACCAATGACGGAGATTGGACTGCTGTCAGGTGTATAAATTGTATGTTTAAATCCAACGACCCCTGTCGATCGCAATCCCCAGCGGTGGACACCTAGAATCTGAATACTCAAGCCACCAGTAGTTTTTTTGACTTTGGTTCCGCCAACCTTAGTAAGCCCATCCCACGTTGTAAGATCGCTGGTAGAAATCGTTGTTGCATCCACAACACCAGCACTGGTGAATGTCAAAATTTTATAACCCGAAGTTAAAGTGACATAGTGATTGGAAACAGTGCGAGTGAAATAATTCCCGTCGGTTGCCATCGAACAGCCACTGTCTGAAAAAGTCAGACTTGCGCTACCGTTCACGGTCACTGTGTCCCCCGAGGATCCTGTACGACTGCAGCCACCAAAACTTCGATTCTTCACACCCGAAGTGCAACTTCCAAAACTTGAACCTGCAGAACTGCAAGCAGCCTTAGGAAGCAAGGCCGATGAGCTGGAAGTTAATTCTGCGGACTCAACAAGTTCTGAATTTTGCGTCGGAAGAAGAGACGCCTGCTGAGAAAAAGTGGACACACTATCTTGCGAAAGAGCATCTGAAACCGTTCCTATCGAGGACTGAACAAAGCCAGCCACACTGGAGTCATCGTCTCCGGTCGTTGTATCTGTTGATTTTCCATTACATGAAAGCAGGGTCATCGCCGCTGCAAGTACTAAAATCTTTTTCATTTGATTCCTCCATGAAGAATTAAAAAAACACAGTCCCACCCGATTCAGACACAAATCCCTGTGTAAAAGGGTAGGACTTTCATTTAAATAAATAAAATTACATACATTTAAAACGCATTTCCGTCGTGTAACCTTTTCCTAAAGCTTCACCCGCGATACCGCCGCCAATCGCAGCGACTCCACCCGCATTTTTTTCATTTTTCCCACCAAAGACAACACCGGCTGCACCAACACCTTGAACAACTTTGGAAACGGTCTTTCCTGTTTGATAGTCGGATTCACTCATTGATCCTGTGTAGTTTGTTTTTTCTTCGACAACAGCCGCTGCCAATTTGCGTTCTCCACAAAAATCATTGGCTTGACGAAGAGCTTCGCGCTGACCACCTTCTTTTTCTTCACTTGTAATCACCACACGATGCACACCATCCGCACCAGGACGTACATCAGGATGATGGGCACAGGCTGCAAGAAATAAAATGGGAGCTAAATAAGTTAGTTTTTTAGACATAGAATCCTCCTTCAATAGGCACCCATAATCCTATCCTTCTGGACCTTGGGGATCAAACGCTTTCTTCTCTTGCAACCTCTTGATTTTACTAGAGGCACGTCCTACAAATCCGACTAAACTGGAGTCCACTCCAGTTTAGTCGCGTGTAAAATGGAGTGGACTCCAATTTAGTCAGATACCTACAAAAGCACACCTTTTTTATTTTCAACAACGAACCTCGATCCCTCATTTTTACCAAGTTCACCAAGGAAACCTTCATCACAGTCCAGAACCCGGCGTGGAAGTGATTCCCTTCCTGAAGTTTTGCAAAAAACTGAATATGCCTTGATGAGCAGAAATGCTGAAAATAAAAAACCCCCGAGAGGTTCTGTTTCTCTCGAGGGCGGGCTTAAGAGTAGTTCGTGGGCGACCACTCCAAATTCCTTGTGATTCTTCAATTCAATTTGTTTTTTCACAGCAAGTTTCCATCAGAATCTTTCTGTGAAAAAACAAGTTCATCTTCCACTGTGGACAGACCTCGAAGTCTGCCCACAGTGATTTTTATTTCATGGACTGATTTGTTCTCAATGTAACTGAAACTTATTGAATCTTACGCCATCAATTTCAATGCTACACTTGGGAAGGCATTGGCTTGAGCTAAGACTGAAACCGCAGCATTCTGCAAAACTTGGGCAGAAGCCATTTCAGCTGTTTCTTTGGCAACATCTGTATCTCTGATACGAGAGTTCGCTGCCGATAAGTTTTCATGTTGAATATCCAAGTTGCTAGTTGTTGCATTCAAACGGGACTGAATCGAACCAAAGCTTGCGCGCATAGCTCCAACTTTTTGCAAAGCTTCGTCCACAGTCTGAAGAGCATCACGAGCCGTATCTTTATCTCCAACATCCACGGAATTAATTCCTAATTCACTTGTTGTGGCATTGGAAGATAAGGAGTACTTGATCACGTTTTCTTCACCACCGAAGGCTCCAACGTGGAACTGCATTTCTCCACCTGATCCATCCAGCAAGACTTTATCACCAAAACGTGTTGTTTTCGCGATACGATCTGACTCTTCGATCAACTGTTTAGCTTCAAGATTCAGATATCCGCGTTCTTGATCACCGATATTATCGCTGGCGGCTTGGATTCCAAGTTCGCGCAAGCGGATCAAGATATTATTGATTTCATTCAGACCACCTTCACTGACCTGAATTGCAGATCCAGCATTGAAGGCGTTGTTTCTGGCCATCGCGATACCGCGAATTTGACCTTTCAAGCTTTCACTGATCGCTAATCCGGCAGCATCATCTGCTGCTTGGATAATGCGCGAACCTGAAGCCAGTGCTGCCGCCGCATGTTCTGTTCGATGTTGCTGCACAGACAAAACTCGCTGCGCGCTGATCGACGCCATATTTGTTTGAATTCTTAAGCCCATAGTATCCTCCCGACAAACGTTGTTGTGTATTGGGTTTCCTTTGCAAAAACCCATGTTGTTGTTTGTTTTGTTGTTTGGCTGGAGTGGGTTCCGCCTGTCAGGGGTGACTGACCCTGACTGGGGAACTTTGCCTGTCGGAAGATTTCTCGCGCTTGACTGTTGTACGAGGTCCTTCTTTCGGGTGCTCCAACGTGTTCACAGTACTTCTCGGCCTTGGTCTAGAAAACTTGAGGGGTTTTATAGACATAGGTCTGGACGCAATGCATCTTGTGTTTGAAATTACTAATTTTTGGAGGAAAAATTTTTTTCGACAAAGGTCTAGTTTTGGCTAGACCTTTTCATGATTTTGATGGGATTGAAAGAAACGAAGCTGACTTTCAAGTAGGACAAACCTTAGGAAATCAATTTCATAGCCATGTTCGGTAGCTGATTTGCCTGAGCAAGAACTGCCGCTTGGAATTCCGTCTTGATTCTTCCATGAGTCATTTTTGCAATCGCTTCAGCGACGTCTGTATCCGCCATTCGCGAATGAGCTGCCGTTAAATTTTCAATCTGTGTTAATGAATTATCGCTGACACTTTGAAGTCGACTTTGAATCGCCCCAAAACTTGCTCGCGCACCCGCGACTTTCGTCAGGGCTGCATCAATAGTTTCTAAAGCATCTTCAGCATCTCCTTGTTCAGCAACAGATAACCCATCAACTTCCAATGCGGAAGCGGTCGTATTTGTTTCTGAGTTATATTTGACGACATTATCAGGACCTTTGTCGGCCCCGACTTGAAACTGAAACTCTTTACCTTCTCCTGAGAGAAGATGATGAGTCCCAAAGCGAGTGGTTTTTGCAATGCGATCTAATTCCGAGGTGATTTGAGTAAATTCTTTATTCACGAACTCTCGCTCTGTATCACCGATGGTGTCGCTGGCGGCTTGAATGGCTAATTCTCGCATCCGAATCAAGATATTGTTCTGCTCGTTCAGTCCACCTTCAGCGACTTGAACAAATGAAATAGCATTGTCTGCATTGGACTGTGCTGCTTTCATACTTTGAATTTGCCCTCGTAAATGTTCGGAAATGGCGTAATCTGCAGAGTCTTCTCCCGAGGCAAATCGATTGCCCGATCCCAGCTGCTGCATAGCTTTGCCTGTTTCTCGTGTCGTGATTCCGATTTGGCGTTGTGCTGCCAAAGAAGCTACGTTGGTGCCTATGGTCAGTGCCATAAAATCCATTTCCTTTCTTGCCCCTTTCGCCGATGCCCATCCGCAAAAGTTCGCAAACAAAAGGAGAGTCGCCCACAAAGTTTGTGCGCTTTCTCAGGAGTCACCCTGATCCGCGCACCCAGGACCTTCGTCCAACAGTCATAACTCTTTTCGTCATAACGCGTCATAACTTTAGCCCGCGGCGTAAACTTTATATTGGCCGATCATTTTGAAACAAAGAAGTCACTGAGTGCAGCTAAGTACCTGTTATCTCATCGCGACTTGGAAGCGACGGCGAACTTGATTGGCCGTCTTCGTATCGACTCGAAAGTAGGTCCAACCATGGGCTCGACGAAAGGCACGAGCAAAAGCATTCTTGGGATGAAGGTGGTCCATTTCTCCTGTGAAAAAATCCATTTTGCCGGTCCCCTTAATATGGGTCCCAGCATCTTGAACCATCACATAACCATCGTGAATCTGCCCATCTGGCAAAACCATCCCCTTCAGTTTGGGAATATAAAGAACCTCTCCAATTTCAAACAAAGAAAGATCCGCGGCCACCGAATAAAAGGGACGCAAACAATCCCCGTTGATCCCCGTGCCACCTAAGCACTTCTGGGACGTATGTCGCTCGAAGCGATACTTGATCTCTGGAGCAATACGATGCCCCTGTTCGTCATAGTCCTTAGTCCCCTTGCCAGCATACACAAGATGAATGCTTTCATTCGAGGTCAACACCTCACATGACCCCTGCAACAAGCAAGACTTGAAAACTTGGCGACAGGCCTTGAGTAAGACCTGCCCCTGACGATCTAGTAAAGACAGCTCTTTGCGACTGCCGGCTCGACAAGTCTGGTTCAAAATCCAGCGCGGCTTATAATAAACCGTTGGCAAAAAACTTTGCCCGCGAGCAGATGGATCCTTCGACTTGGCCGTCTTTGCTGTTGCCAGCGCCAGACCACCCGTCCACAACATCCCCCCCAGGAATAATAGATTTGCCATTCTTTTAAGCATAGGAGGTCTATGTCTCGAAAATTTGCCTGAAAGGAAAGCTATAACTACCCGCGCGTCTGCCTTTGGCCTGCGTCATCCCCTAGGATGCCGTGTATTTTCATGCCCCCCTGCACTCCAACTTGACCAGTGCTTTGGCTCTATGGCTACATAGCGCAACCATTTTTTCGCCGGGGGGCCCATGATGCGACAATTTCTGAAATTTTCGCGTGCTCTGAATCTGAGCTTTCTTTTCAGTTTCTGCTTTGGCCTACTTTTCTCTTTCAACTGCATGGCCAATACTCTGCCCTTTGATCCCTTTGATATTCATAACCCACTGATTCCACGAGATATTCATTCCAGAGAACATTTCACGATCCATCAAGATCCCGAAGGTCACCCCACAAACTTTATCATGCATGGCCTTCGATACCGCAGAGATGGAGCTCAACCCGTCATTTTGGCCCATGGATTTTTAAATACCTACTGGATCACCGAAGCCCTGGGACGCATTCTTTATCATGCTGGTTTTGATGTATGGATGTTCAACCATGTGGGCTTTGGATTGATGGGAGAGCGAAGCTCCGTCGTCAGTTACAAGCCAGGTATGTATGGCTTTCGAGGCCTGCTGCAAGGAATGGATTTGGTAATCCAGCACGTTCACCATGTCACAGGTCAAAAGGTGAATTATATTTCCTTCTCGATGGGGGGACAAACCTACAACCTTTATATCTCGGGCACGACGGATTTTGACAAAGAGGGAAACCCTGTTCGCAAACCCCACCTTTCTGAAAAGCGCAGCCAAAGAATCAATAAATCTGTCACGATTGGGGACCCTCTCTATAATATGACCAGCGTGGCAAAATTTCCAAAAACTCTGGGAAAGATCGGAAATATTCTTTTAAATAATGCCTTCATCAATTTGCATGGCTTTGTACCCTTGGGATTGGGTGGAAAAGCCTTCGACAAATCCACCTCTGTCGTTGGCGCAGCCTTAGACATCACAAAACTTTTCAATTTGCTTCCCTTTCTGAATATACCAGAACAATTATTGGGACATCTCGGTGAAACTTCCAACTTTGGAATTTGGGAAGACCACTTAGCTGAACTGTTTGGGGTCATGTTTGCCAACCCTCACACAGATATTCTTCGCGACTTCGCCAAAATGCTGAAGCAAAAGCTGGAAGAACCACGGATCACTTACAATGACGTCGAAAACCTTGTTCTTGTCGGAGAAAAAGATGCACTGGCAGACCCTAAGTATCTTTTGAATCGCGCGATTGCTCACTTAAAACTTGGAGAAAAAATCAAGATTGTTGTCGCCAGTGGCGCTGGACATTTAGACTTGATGATGAATAAGGTGCTTGTGGATATGCAAGTAGGGCAACAGATCATTACTTTTCTGCAAGACTCTGAAAAATATCAATCCAATTACGGAGTTTTTTCTGTCGCTGGAGAAATGAATCCTGCCACATTAAAAATGCAAACTCGTTTTCAAAAAAGCATCCCCGACATCTCTGCTGCTTATGCGGAACGCGGTGAAATCTTTGTTCCCGGAGGAGAACTTGCTCCAACACCTGCCGACGAACCTGTCGCCATTATCAACAAGGCCCATGTCACTCTTCATCTTCTCGATGCCGCCATTCAAGCTCAGAAGAAATTGATTCTAAAAACCGACCTGAACTGCAAAGATTTATTTCCAGGAAATTGAATCCTTTGAATGTGCACATGTTTTTCGCTGCAGGGTCTCGAATTGAAAATTACCGACCGAAAGAGGAATACTTGCAGAAAGCGAAGTAAGTTTGACTGAGCAGACGCAAGTTGACTATTCAAATAACAGCCGCTCGGCAGGGGGTTTGTATTTTTCCGTGATTTAGGGAAAAATACAAACCCCCATTCAATGACCTTATAACGTAAGTCGAGATAGCTTCCTTAGCTATGGATCAAAAGATCTTCAAATGGGATCATGTAGTGAAAATAATTTTTCAGATCATACTTTGTCTTTTCCGACATTGCTCCTTCATACACAAGGACAGGCCTTAGACTATATCCTCTGGGGATTCGCAATGTTTTTACCTTGCGCTGGACTTCCTGGATGAGATTGGATTCGATACGATCCCGTACTTTGAATTCACACAGATAAATTGTTTTTGCGGATGTCGTGATCAAAAGATCAATTTGACAGGCGCCCTTTGTACGGGCTGTTTTTCTTTGATAGTAGGGACTTGCCGCAATAACTTCAGCATTTGAAATATCTAGCAATGGATAAAGTTGTGATAAGTTTTGCAGAATGAGATTTTCAAATTGCAAGCCAACCGTCGATTCCCATTCTGAAAACTGATAGACA
>CAZFSX010000018.1:0-11705 GCA_964522115.1 uncultured Pseudobdellovibrionaceae bacterium
TCCCGTCTTCGTCATCGTGCTGCCCGATCCGTTCACGTTGGAGGCGGTGAGCGTGCTGTAGATAATAATTCCAATCAAACCATCTTCAACTAGATACAGGCCTTGTGGTTGCTCGTTCATATGATAGATAAATTGGCCTCGCTGATACTTTTTCATTGTCTTATGTTGAGCCAAATATTCCTGAGCTTCCTTGGGTAGCAATTCCCAGGCGACCGAGTCATTTTGTGTCATGAATTCGAACCTCTAATGAAAAGTAGAAATTGTGTTCTGGAACATATTTTCATGAGGATTATTCTGATAAGTTTATAAAAAAAAGCAAGATTTAAGGAGGTACTTCAGCATGGAAATCATAGAAATTCTGCATCACGATTATTTCAAAGCAGTGGTCGGAGGTATTTTGATAGGAATATCTTCGATACTTTTAATGATTGTGAATGGACGCATCACAGGCATTAGCGGAATCATCAATCAAATGATGGTGACAAAGTCCTTTGAACGAGCATGGCGTGCAGCCTATGTCTTAGGTTTGTTTTCTGCAGGGCTTGTTGTTCAGTGGATGATTTATCGTGGCCAGGAAAACCCCTTTCTGAATGCTACGGGAACATCCATCTTTCAAATTGCATTGGCAGGGCTGATCGTTGGGTTTGGAACTATCGTCGGAAGTGGTTGCACAAGTGGTCATGGAGTTTGCGGTTTAGGAAGACTTTCCATTCGATCATTGGTCGCAACGGTCACATTTATCGGGTTTGGAGTTATCACTGTCTATATCATGGGGATATTATGAAATTGAATCGCAATGAAATAAAAATGTTATTTACATCTTTTGGTATCGCAGCTTTATTTGGCATGGGGGTCATGATTTCAGGAATGACTCATCCACAGAAGGTTCGAGGTTTTTTGGATCTGGCGGGACAATGGGATCCCAGTTTGATGTTTGTCATGGCAAGTGCTGTTCCCATTTATTTTGTTGGATACAGATGGATACAGAAAAAAGGAAAACCTCTTTTAGAAGCAAAATTTCATTTGCCAGTCTTGCAGCATGTAACATTTGATCTTGTCTTCGGAAGTGCTTTATTTGGTATTGGTTGGGGGCTGGCGGGATATTGCCCAGGTCCTGCTTTTGTGAATTTAGGTACTTTATCTAAGGATAACCTCATCTTTATCGTAAGCATGTTGATTGGAATGTATTTAGCCCGACGTTACCAGATTATGAGGGCTAGAAAATGATAGGACTATTTTTATCAATCTTTATTGGTTTGCTACTAGGACTGTTGGGAGCAGGGGGATCTATTTTGACGGTCCCCCTTTTTGTTTACATAGTTGGAATGACGCCAACCATGGCCAGTTATGCTTCGCTTTTCGTTGTGGGAACTACAGCCTTATTAGGGGCGATCAGTTATGGGAAAGAAAAATTGATTCACATAGATATTGCAATTCAATTTTTTGCTGGCAGCTTTTTGGGTGTCACTGTTGCGCGTAAATGGATACTGCCAGCCGTTCCGCAAATATTGATTGATACACAGACGTTAAGTTTAACTAAAGATCATGTCATTATGCTTTTTTTCTCCATCCTGATGATGCTTGCGGCTCGATCGATGATGAGGAAAAAAAACAGAAGTGAAAATCAAAAAAGCAGTGAAGAATCTTTCGATAAAAAAGGAAAGAGGCTTTCATTTTTTATGAAATCGTTTTTTGTTGGTATAACAACTGGATTCGTTGGCGCTGGAGGAGGCTTTTTGATTGTGCCCGCATTGGTACTGTTTGCAGGGCTTTCCATGAAGGAAACTGTTGGTACATCTTTGTTGATTATTGGAATGAATTCCTTGAGTGGTTTTTTAGTTTCTTGGTTTTCGGTGTCACAACAATCAAGACCCGACTTAGGTTATTTGCTACAATTTACAACCATTGCAGCCTTAGGACTATGGTTGGGGAAGAAATTATCGAAAGCTATTCCGGAACATCAATTAAAAATGATTTTCGGTATTTTTGTCTTCTGTTTAGGTCTTGTGATTTTCGTCCAGCAGGTGAGAAGTCTGTATTCACACTAATTTTTTGTTGGACTATCCTGTTTTCCTGAAAGATTCCGATCTTATATGGGATGAGCAATAAACAAGAGAATCAAACCATTGTTGAAACCACAGACGTTTTTTTTGAAGAAACGACCGAAATTCTTTCTGGCATTGATCGTGACTTTCTAAAGTTAGAAAAACTTCCCTTAGATCAGCATTATGTGGATTTATTATTTAGAAAAATTCATACAATGAAGGGGGGGCTTGGTGCGATTCCATATAGTGAGGGCTTGTCCCTGCTGGTTCATGAGTTGGAAAGCATTCTGAGTGATTTTAAAAAAAATGAGTACTTTCCAGATCCCCACAGTATCGACTTATTTTTATTCTGTACGCAATTGATACGACGCTGGTTTGTTCATTTAAGAGTTGGGAAGGCTCCGCAGGATGATATTGCTAACGAAACAGAAAAGGCTAAAAAAGCACTGGCAAATTTTCGCCAAAATAAAGGTCGATTTGTCGATGTTGAATCTTTCTGGAAGTTAAAGAAGTCAGAAGATGTCCAAGTGGTCCAAGACGAGGGTGCTTTTCTATCTGCAGATCAAATGGAGCATTTTGTTCATTTGTCTAATGAGCTTATTATACTAAAAAACTTTTATCAAATGGCTACGAAAGATATTGATCTACAGAAAGATTTTGGAATATTTCAACGATTTCAGTCGGAGTTCACGCAAAATTTAAATAAGCTGACAGATCAATTGCAGCATCACATAGCAGGTTGCCGACAAGTTCCATTGCAAAGAATGGTTGATGGATTGCCAAGAATAGTTCGTACATTAGCGCAAGATTCAGGGAAAAAGGTTAAAATTGAATTTCAAGGGTTTGAAGTTAAAGTGGAAAAAAAATTAGCTCAAGCCCTAACTCATTGCTTGGTTCATTTAGTAAGAAATTCGGTGGATCATGGAATTGAAAGTCCTCATCAGAGATTGGAGCTAGGAAAAAATCCTGAAGGAAAAATTATCTTACGAGCAAATTCTTCTGCTGATCAGATTACTATTGATATTATGGATGATGGATCTGGCATCAATTTAAATCGTATAAAGCAAAAAATTCAAAACAAACAATTAGTAACAAAAGAACAGTTAGATTTGATGACTGAAGATCAAGTGATACAGTTTATCTATGCTCCTGGATTTTCAACAAAAGAGGATGTGTCGGAGGTTTCAGGAAGAGGCGTTGGTATGGATGTTGTCTTGGATACGTTGAAAACATTCTCAGGTACCATTCGTACTCAAACACATCAGGGGAAGGGGACTCAGTTTACGATGAGTGTTCCGATACCGCGAACTGTAGTTGTGAATAAGTCGATACTGACAGAGTGGAATGGATTCTATATAGCAGTTCCTTTGACATCAGTTGGAAGAATTGTTTCTTGCAATGAAGTCACCTTTACTGAAGTAGGGCAACAAAGATTTGCACAAATTGATTCAAGATCCGTACTTGCACTTAGTTATGATGAATTGCTTGCAGGTCAAAAGCAGAAAGATCTTGCCTCTTGTCAGTCGATGTCCATTGTCTATATGAAAGATTCAGGTCGAGATTTTGCTTTAATGATCGATCGAATTGTTAATCAAATTGAAGTTGTTGTTCGTCCATTTGATGATTTAGTCAGATCCGTCAAAGGCTTTTCAGGGACATCTATTTTGGGTCAAGACGATATTGCATATGTCATAGATCCAAAACAGTTTGTACATCTTTTAAGTGAAAAGAGTCTGTCTTTAAAAGATGAAGTTTTGCAGGGGGCAGCATGAGTGAAGCATGGGATGACTTCTTAGGTGATTTAAAAACACATTTTTTGCAAGGTGTGCCTTCAAACTTGGAGCAGAGCCTTAAGGAATTAAAAGACTTCGATACCTCTTTAGGTTTTAGATTAAGATCTTACATCAAGGCAATGAAGGAACCGCAAAAGGATGCAAAGAATTGTGGAATGAATTTCTTAAGTGATTATCTTGGTGATTACTTGTCTCAGCTAGCTCCATTTGAGGTAGAAGCTTTCGAAAAAAAACAAACCATTCCTATTGAAAAACAGAATGAACTGCTTGTTTTAATAGAAAAAGTCCATTCAGATATTCGATCTTATGCTGAATTGTTATCCAATCAAGAAGACAAATTTGATTTTTGGGAAGCAAGAAATAATAGTTTTGTCTATATTGCATCTTTGTTTTCATCATTAAAATGGACTTCTGAAACTTTGAATGATCGTGATGAACATCAGCTGGTTACGGAAAACAATCCGGATGAAAACCAAACACTATTTGAAATACTTGAAAATAAAGAGAAGAAAATAAATGAAGATTCTTGGATTGATGATTTATATTTAATATGTGCACGTGGGCAACATGATTTGGCGCTTTCGATCGACAATGTCGTCGAAGTTATACAAAAAAGAAAAATTATTCCACTTCCTGAATCTAGAAGCGACATTATGGGGTTGTTTTCACTTCGTGGTGAAGTCATTCCAGTTGTATCATTAGAGGGATTTAATGAAGACGACGACGATAAGCTTGTCGTTGTTTGTAAAAAAGAGAAAAGCAAATTTGCTTTTCTGTCTTCTCGAGCAGAGCAAGTGGTTAAAATTTCAAAAAATGAAATGCAAGATCCTGTTCAGTTGGCAACTTACCCACAGTCAAATGTTATTGAAAGTTATGTTTTGAGAGAAAATAAAATTCTATTTATATGCAATTTGAAAGCGATGGTGGCTGCATGAATAAGATATATCTTTACCCTGGAAAGTTAGCGGCAGAAAAGGTAGAAACTGAAATAACTACGTTGCTGGGTTCATGTGTTGCCGTCGCATTGTTCGATCCTGTTACCAAAATTGGCGGTTTAAATCATTACCTTTTGCCCAATGTAGTTACCACAGAAACTCCGAATCCTCGTTATGGGACAATTGCAATCCCAGAACTATTGAATGAGATGGAAAAACTTGGAGCTCTTAGAAAGAATATACAAGCAAAGGTTTATGGTGGTGGAAATGTTATATCTAGCACAATTATGTCCGAAGGTATTGGAGCTAGAAATATCGAAATTGCGCTACGAATGCTTGCTGAATATAATATTCCTATACTTGAAAAGAATGTAGGTGGAGAAAAAGGCAGAAAAATTATCCTTAACACTAAAACATTCGAAGTCCGACATGCTCTGAATGGAGAAAAATTTCAAGAACAAGAGGAAAGTATCAGCGGATTTCGTAAGCCTTTTTCCTTGCGTTCTGTGAAGGTTTTGGTTGTTGATGATTCAGCCACGGTTCGGAATCTTTTTTCAAATATTTTCACTAAAAATGGTTTAGAGGTCGTGGGAGTTGCCCATGATCCTTACGAAGCTAGAGATTTATTAATGAAAACAAAGCCTGATGTGATTACTCTGGACATCGAGATGCCCAAGATGAATGGTGTCACATTTTTAGAAAAACTCATGAAGCATCAACCAACGCCTGTTGTGATGGTTTCTTCGTTGGGAAGTCAGGGGGATGCAGCCCTTCGATCTTTAGAATTAGGAGCAGTCGAGTTTGTTCATAAGCCCTCACAATTTGATCCTGCTGTACTTTCACAATTGGGAGAAATGTTAGTTCAAAAAGTACGTGCTGCAGCTTCTGTAAATATTGTAAAAAAAATTAAGGAGCAAGGTGCGAACATGGAGGGGGCTCGTACCGTTCGGGAGACCAAAAAAGTGGGACAGGATCTTAAGGTTGTCGTCGTTGGTGGGAATGCAGGAAGCGCTGATTCTATTGGACGTTTTCTTCAAGGTCTTGAAAGCGATACTCCACCAGTTGTTGTTGCCTGCAGTACGATCACTCCATTTTTAGATGCTTTTATTGCCAAGATTAAATCTCGTTGCAAAGTTGGGTGTGTGATTGCTAAGGGAGATGAAACCTTAAGTATGGGACGTGTCTATTTCGTACCTTCCGGTGTGCATGGAAAATTAACTGCAAGTGGTTATTCTGTGGCATTGAAATTAGAAAAAGGAATGCCAATCAATTCTCAACTTCCATCGGCGAATGTTTTATTTAAATCCGCAGCAACAGCGTTTGGGGCAGGGGTTTATGCTGTTCAGTTTGGTGGATTTGGAAATGATGGTTGTGAGGGGCTTGAAATTGTTTCTGCAAAAGGGGGGGCGACATGTGTTCAAACTCCTGAAGAAGCGCAGTTTCCCTACGGACCTCAAACATCTATTGAAATGGGTGTTGCTGGAAGTATTCTGACTGTTTCAGAAATTCCTAAGCATCTATTTCAATATCGCAGCAAAGCAGTTGCTTAAAAAGTTAGAATTTTGGCAGCGTCGAATTATTGACATTAACGCTGTCAAATATTTGTCATTCATCTTAAGTTTAATGCAAAATATTCTGAGTATTTCGTGTGCGGACCTCGCAGTGCGGGCAATAGGCTTCTTCTTTGAGTATACCTAGATATGGGTCTTTTTGGTGTTTTACTTCCAAAAGTGCGCCACATAAAGTGCAGTGATCTTGCAATTCCATGAATTCTTTTTGATGGCGATTCTGAACATTTTCAAAATACTCTTTTTCTTTTTTCATGCAGTATCCTTTCATTGAAAGAATACTGCATGTTTGAGGCCAACTTTAGATCCTGAAAAATGAAGTTTTATGAAAATTGAGTTTGAAGTTCGGATTCTTCCTTGTGTCGATCCAAAGCACGATTCAAAAGTCCAGTGATCAACTCCGAATAACCTAAACCCGAAGCTTCCCACATTTTGGGGTACATACTGATCTTTGTAAAACCAGGAATGGTATTCACCTCGTTGACCAAAATTTGACCATTTGCTTTTAAGAAGAAATCCACACGGGTCAGTCCATCGCAGCCAATCGTTTCATAGGTTTTGATGGCAAGTTGCTGAACCTCTCGTGTCAGTTTGTCTGAGATACCAGAGGGTATTTTCAATACAGCACCCTTTTCATCCAGATATTTGGCTTCATAACTATAGAATTCGTGGGTAGGTGTAACTTCGCCCGTTAAAGATGCCTTGGCTTTCAGCGTTGGACCAAAAACAGAACACTCAATTTCTCGCCCATCAATAAATTCTTCAGCAATCAACTTGGTATCATACTTAAACGCATCAGCAGATTTCTTTTGAAAGTCTTCCGCAGATTTAATCTTGTGGACGCCAACACTGGAACCCATATTGGCAGGTTTGATAAAAAATGGAAGTCCCAGATTTTTTTCAAGATCTTGAAAGCTGATGGGGCGATCTTTGTGAAGAACTTGAAACTTTGCAGTTGGTATTCCCGCTTCACGAAAAAGCCGTTTCATAAAATCTTTATCCATTCCCGTCGACGAAGCTGCAACTGAACATCCTACAAAAGGAAGATTCATCATGCGAAACAGACCCTGGATGCATCCATCTTCGCCATAGGTTCCATGCATGACTGGAAAAGCAACATCCACAGCTGTTTCTGTATGTTTTTCCAAGGAAAATAAAAGGGGATTTCCTGCTTTTGAAATTAAAGACACAGGGTCCGCATGCGCGGGTAAGGAATGATCGTTCAAAGCTTTCAAGTTTTGAAAAACACTGGCGTCAGGAAATTTATACCAGGATCCCTGCTGACTAATGCCAACTAAAATCAAATCAAAAAGTTTTGTATCCAAAGCGGCGGCAACATTTTTTGCCGATTGAACAGAGACTTCGTGTTCTGCAGATTTTCCACCAAAAAGAAGGCATAATTTTTTTTTCATAGAAGCTCCTTTTGCTTGAATCATTATGCCATTTCAGCAAGTTCTTTGGCTAGGCCAGAAATACCTTTAAAAATTTGATGTGGCTGTGCAGAAGAATACATGTACGCCGGTGTTGTGATCACTTTCGATTCACGATCTGTGACATAGTCATCCATAGGACAAACTTCATGCACAGCACCTGTTTTGAGAACTTCTTGAATTGTTTCAAGATCATTTCCTATGGTGATGGTAGGTCGAAATTCAGCCAATGCTTTTGCAATGATCACGGGGGCAATGCAGATGCCTGCGATGGGTTTACTTTGTTGATGGCAATCCAGAATCGCTTTTTCTAAAGTGGGAAGTATCTTGGCTTGCGATCCATGTTTTTTCCAATCACACAGAACTTCCACAGCACCCATGCCACCGACAATCGCAAGTCCATCAAATAGATGAATATCTAAGGTGGCAAGATCCAAAGTGCGACCCCGGGTGATGCGTTGAGATTCTGTCAAAGCATTGCGTACGGGAAGATTTGTTGGTTCGCTGGTGACCGGATCTTTAGGGTGAAAGTTGATATTTGGAGCAAAAAAATGAATCTGTACATTCTGGGAAGTCAGAGCCGTCCATAACAGAACAGCCTCGGTGATTTCGCTGCCATCTTTATGACCACATCCTGATAATATGACGGCAATTTTTTTTTGAATCATAGTAAGATCTCCTGCAATTGGTTAGCTGCTAGCTGAGGAATAGTTTTTTAAAGATTTGATCCAGAAGCGATGACTTAAATACAGCAAGGCAAAGCCCATAAAAAATGTATAGATCGTCAAACCTGCGCTGGATTTTTCAAAAAGAATACGGGCAGGAACATTGGCAACTAAAGAAAATGGAATGATTGTCAACAGGGTCCAGCGGACCCATGAAAATAAAATACCATCCGGTCGAAAACTCAGTCGATACAAGTTAAACCAAATGTACAAAAGATTTTCTGCCTTAGCGAACATGACGACCGCGGAAATAAAGATGAATCTCATTGAATACAAGATCAAAAAGCTATTAGGAATCAGTCCCATCAGTAAAAGACCTCGTGTCCATGTGAAGTTGGGAAGTTGAGTCAATGTCCAGGTTAAATAACCCAGCATCAAAAATACATTGAAAAGAGAAGGCGTTTTCATTTTTTTAAAACTGATCATAAATTGACTGTTCACCGGTTTAGTTAAAAGCAGATCCAGATCACCTCGTTGAACCATACGAAAAAAATCAGACAATCCCTCTTCAACAAAAAAAGTATACAAGCTGTCTACAGTAAAAACGATGGCAAGCATCACCCGTGTTTGATGAATCGACCATCCTCCGATGTCTGAAGTATGAAGGTAGATCACTTCAAAGCCAACAATCTGTACAACAAACCATAAAAGATTCATGAAGATATGAAGTAAAGAATTCAGTCGATATTCAAGGTCCGCAACAAGACTGATTTTGAAAAATGTTACAAGCAAGGACAGATACTTTTTCATTGTTTTCATTTAAGCTCCCGTTCCTGCATATTCTCGCAGTCCGCGCTTCCACAGATAGAACCCAATGGTATGAGTCACAGCCAGTCCTAGAAATAATCGTCCAAAGCAGTGATAGAAAAGACTGGAATCAATCCGTCCCGAAAGGTAACCCACGGGAGCATAAACGGCGCAAGGAAAGGGAAGCTGCAGAAAAATAGCTTTGATATGACCGGGAAGCAAGTCCAAGGGATACAGTTCTCCAGTTAAGAAAACAAGGGTGATATTTTTAATGAAGGAAAAGGAACTTGCTTTCGTAAAGAAGAAGCTGAAAGTTGAAACAATAAAACTCATGGAATAACAAAACCAAATATAGACAGCCAACATAAGAAGCATTTCTGGTAAGCGTGAATAAATAATTGGAAGGCCGTAGTAAACTGAAATCCCAAGCGGAAACAACAAAGAGATTCCTGCGATCAAAGATTTGTAGGCAAAAAATTGTGAAAAATAGACTTCATAAAATGAAATTGGTCGCAGCAAGATTGTATTCAATTCCCCACGTTCAATGCAGCTCATCATGCGATTTTCATACATCCAATTGACGGCAATACGACCAATGAATACGGCCCAAAGAACATAACTGAAATAAGCCTCTTTCGAATAACCTGCGAAGCTGTCTCTTCCAGCGCCATGAGTAAAAATGGCGTTCCAAAGCATCAGCTCCACACCACATGTTAAAATGGGCTGGATCAAAGCATCGGTCAAAAAATTCATTCGGTATTCAAGATTGGAAATGATCGCAAGTTTAGCGAACGTGATGTTCCGCTTGAAGAAAGGAGTGAATAACTTGTTCAAAATCAACCTCTTCTGTTTGAGAATTTTGAGCTTGTTGCACAAATTCAGTCACCGTGCCTTGATAGACAATGCGGCCCTTTTGCATCAATAAAAGTTGCTGCGCTAAAAGTGCAATATCATCCATATAGTGACTTGTTAAAAGTATCGTTGGGCGAAATTCCTTCACATAGGCCATAAGAAATTCTCGGATATTGGATTGAGCCACAATATCTAAGCCAATCGTTGGTTCATCCAAGAAAAGAACTTTCGGTTGATGAAGTAGAGCACCGATGATTTCCATTTTCATGCGTTCACCCAAACTCAGACGTCTTAACTGGGTATTCAAAACATGTTCAGCATTCATAATTTTTGCAAGATCATGAACTCGATCTCGGGCTTGTGATGGATTTAAATCATAGATATTTGCAAGCATGGAAAAACTATCCATTGGGGAGATATCCCACCATAGTTGATTTTTTTGCCCAAGAAGAAGTCCAATTTGGCGTAAAAAGTCAGAGTCACGATCACTGGGTGTGAAACCTAAGACCTTTGCGCTTCCTCCCGAGGGATAAACCAAGCCCGAAAGCAGTTTGATCAAAGTTGTTTTTCCAGCGCCATTGGCGCCGACAAGGCCGACAATTTGACCTTCTTCCAAAGTTAAATCCGTCGGGAACAGAGCATATTTATCAAAATACTTTCTGTTCCCCAAAGATTGAATCGAGGCCCACAAGCCTTCAGTTTTTTCATAACTTCGAAAATATTTTTCAAGTTGATGTGTAGAAATAGCAATCGACATCCCCGAAGAATGCCCTAGGCGGGCAAGGATGTCGATCAATGACTAGTGTTGCTGTAGAGCAGAAATTAAACCAGCTCCGATAGCCTGAGTATTCGATGTGCCACCTGCGCTTGTGACCGCAGATTGAAATGTTGAGCATAATTGTTGATTGGAAGTATTTGTCCCTGTGCAATTGGATTGATAAGCAATCACGGCGGTTGCACCCACTGCAGTTTGAAAATCTGCGGTATTTGTCACACTAGGATTATTGATCACAGCTAATAAGTCCGATTGACTGTATGTTGCAAGGTTTCCGTATTTAGCAATCGTCGTACCTAGTTGGGCAGCTGCGGCCAGCATGATATAACCCTTCGAACCTGCTTGTTGGCAATAGCTCAGCGCTGTATCTGCATTCGCTTGATTTTGAGCGGCAGTTGAAGCGCTTTTGAATGCCATCACACCCATCAAGCCTAAACTGGAATTTCCAGATCCGTTCTGATTCAGTTGTTCAAAAGCAGAAATATATCTTGTGGGATCATCAAATCCTTCTTGAATAAACATCACAGAACATCGGATGGCATAGGATTGTTGAGAACTCAGTCCCGAAATTTTTTCAAGACAGGCTCCTGCTGTTGCAGCTGTGGACTTATCCACACAGGCCTGAGCTGATGCTAATTTATCCGCGTCTTTTTGAGCACAATTGATCAGAAAAAGTGTTGTAGCAAGTGCACACATTCTTAGAATGAGAGTTTTTTTCATGTTGGTGGCCTCCATACTTACTTTTCGGTAAAATAGAAAAAGAATTAAGTCTGTTCTTGCTGGTCCAAAGTCGCAAAGAGGGCCAGCCTGTCTCAAGCTGGGAAAATGATTCACC
>CAZFSX010000018.1:11715-13576 GCA_964522115.1 uncultured Pseudobdellovibrionaceae bacterium
GAGCAGATAAAGGAAGATCTGATGAAAAAGATTTTAGGAATTTTATTTATACAGTGCTTATGTTTTTCAGAAGCTACGATAGCTGCTGAAATATATCAATTTTATCGCGGCAGCCGTAGTCTTGGTATGGGGGGTGCTGGTATCGCTGTTGTGAATGATGAAACAGCACTTCTTGTCAATCCAGCAGGTCTTGGTAAATTGCGAGATTCCTATGGCACAATTTTAGATCCTGAAATTGAATTAGGAAATAACCTGACGACGATTTACAAAGCAAAAGCATTTTCTAATCCCTATGATATCGCATCCGTTTTACCTTCGGTCCAACAATCTCCGGATACTTATTATCATGCCAAAGCACAATTGTTTCCGTCCTATGTGGTTCGAAATTTTGGAATTGGAATATTTGGTCGCTATTCCTTAGATACGCAACTTGTGACAGGGCAGACGACGATGCAAACGAATTACTACAATGATTTGGCTATGGTTCTTGGTTACAATTTAAGACTCTGGGACGGCCGAATAAAGATAGGAGTTGCAGGTCGATTTTTAAATCGAATTGAAGTGAACAAAGCTCTTGATCCAGCCGGCGACCTTACATTAGCAACTCATGCGGCAGAGGGAGCCGCCATCGGTACAGACGTGGGACTCACATTAGCAGCTCCTTGGTATATGATTCCAACGATATCTATTGTTTCTCGTGATGTTGGAAATACTCAATTCAACGCTGGAAGTGGATTGCGAATGACAACAACCACTCACCCAACCACCATCAATCAAGACTATGATGTGGCAGTCGCTCTTTTTCCAATTCACAGTAAGTACGTTCGTACGACTTGGACCCTTGAATATCAAAAAATAACAGAAGCCTCTCTGGCGACAGATAAAACTCGATATTATCATGGCGGGATGGAAGTGAATATTGCGGATACTCTTTTTGTTCGAGCTGGAATGAATCAAAAATATTGGACGGCAGGATTGGAGTTAGCTACAGAACATACCCAATTTATGATGACAAGTTATGGTGAGGATGTGGGAACGGATGGATCCTCTGTTGAAGATCGGCGTTTTGCTATGAAGTTTTCTGTGAGGTTTTGATGAAAAGAATTTTCGCTATTTTTTTCATATTTATTTTTGCAGGTTGTTCAAATATTTTCCAGGCGCCATCAAAAAAGGATAGCGACGAGGCTCTATTTGAAGATGCAATCAAATATCAAAACTCTGGCGATTGCACATCGGCTTTGGCAAATTTTGCAAAAATGTCCACCAATTTTTTAGCAAAGACGGAAGTAAAGTCATCATGGATTGGAGCTTATGCTTGCGATTGTGGATTTCGTTTCGACACATATTTATCTTCTTTTGGTTCTGGTTCTACGGGTGGAAGCTCCATTTTACTTTTTTTAATGAATGCTTGGACTCAAAAGACAGTGACTCCAGCTTCTTGTACGGCAGCTGAAACAAAAATGAAGGAAATTGGCGCCGCCGCGATCAATAGAACTTCTGATCAAAATTTATTTATGCTTTTTTTGGCCATGGCTAAAATAGGTGTGTATTTAAGAGACAATGCAGACAGAGACAGCACAGGAAACTTGGGTGATGGAACTGCAGATGGTGGATTTGATGGGTGCAGCAGCACATCTATTTCCGACAATGCTGTCGCAGAAGTAGGATCTGGATTAGGTCAGATCATCGACAATTTTGCAACAATCACAGCCATTCTTTCCAACTCCAGTGATATTTATACTTCCTTAGATGCTTTACAGACAGCATGTGGATCAAATTGTTCCACAGATGCTAGTGCCATTCGTGCGGATACTGCAAAACTCAAGGTGCTGCGTACGATTATCAATACCAATACCTACGG
>CAZFSX010000018.1:13586-16229 GCA_964522115.1 uncultured Pseudobdellovibrionaceae bacterium
TAATATTAACTTTGTTGTTCTGCTTCGGTTGGGAATCATATTCCAAAGAGATTTTCAGATATGCCCAAAGCATTCGTTCTCTTGGTATGGGCGGAGCCTATCTTGGTATTGTCAAAGATGCAGATGTCATCTTTTATAATCCAGCGGCCCTACGAAGGGTCGAAGGATTAAACTTTGAAATATTAAATCTAAGTGCAGGAGTGAATGGTCTACAAATTTACAACGATATTCAAAATATGGGACAAGTAAATGGATTGTCATCATTGACTCCATTTTACGGGAAAAATATTTGGTTGGGATTGGATGGGAAAGTATCTTTGGCTGTTCCCTATTTTGGATTTGGTATTTACGATACTGGAGCCTTGTCCATGCGTTTACAAAATCCAGCATTTCCAACCTTAGATATGACTCTTGTTAATGATATGGGATACATTTTTGGAGCAGCTCTTCCTATGGGACCAGGAGCGGCTCTGGGATTGAATGTGAAAAGAATCAATCGTTTAGGTGGTACTTCGCAGATTGGTCCGGGTCCACTGATCAATGCAAGTAATTCCAGTTTGCAAAATCAATTTCAAAATCAAGGCTTGGCCTATGGTTTAGACACGGGATTTATTTTTACGGCACCATTGCCTTTTTCTCCGACAGTGTCCATCGCTTGGAAAGATGTGGGTTCCACGGCCTTTTCAAAGACAGCAGGTTCAGACGCACCAGAGAGAATCAAAGATAATTTAGCAGTTGGATTTGGTGTTCAGGGTTCTGTTCCTTTGTTGGGATTTGCTGCTGGATTTGATTACGATCATATTACAGATGCAGATGAACAGATTGGGAAAAAATTGCATATGGGCGCAGAGATTTCAATTGCGATGTTTGATTTGCGTGCAGGTTTTTATCAAGGGTATACGTCTTATGGATTAGGGATGGATTTGTGGCTTGTGAAGTTTGATATCGCTTCCTATTCAGAAGAATTGGGAGTGTATCCAGGACAAACACCTGATGCTCGAATTCGAGCCGCACTGACATTGCAAATTAATTTCGATCCCAGCTTTAATCTTTCCGGATTCACAACACGCGGTGCAGGAAAACACTTGAAACAGCGTCGTTAAGTATTTTTATTTTTTAGAATTACGTTCTCCAAATAAAATTGTTCCCAACCGAATCAATGTAGCTCCCTCTTCCACAGCAACCAAATAATCATGACTTGTTCCCATGGATAGTTCAGTCCAAGGAGTTTGGATTAACAGAGATTGTGCTTTTTGAAAATAGATACGGTTATCTTCAGGATTGTCGACAAGAGGTGGCATGGTCATCAGTCCCTGGATTTGTACGTGGGAATAATGATGAATTTTATCCAAAATTGGAAGAACTTCCGATGCGTCCATACCTTCTTTCGTAGATTCTTGAGAAAAATTAACTTGAAGAAGAATTTTTTGAATCAAATTTTTTTCTTTGGCTATTTTGTGGATAGTTTCAATCAGTTTTAGCGAGTCTATCGAGTGCAGGAGGTCAAACTGTCCTACCACATTTTTTACTTTATTACTTTGAAGATGTCCTATGAAATGCCATTCGATATCCAGGTCTTTTAGCTGATTTTGCTTGAGTAATGCTTCTTGAACATAGTTTTCTGCAAAAAGGCGCTGACCTTCTGAATACAAGGATCTCATTTTTTCCAAGGATTGTTTTTTTGAAACGGCAATAACCTGCACATTTTTTTGCTGGGTTTTTTTGCAAGCTTGAATTTGGGTTTGAATTTTTTGTAACGAGCTTAATTCCATTCGCCCATCTCCTGCAGCATTTCGATCACGGACTTAGTGGATAAACCCATCACATTTTCAAAATCCCCCTGGTACTTTTCAACAAAGGTTCCGCCGGCTCCCTGAATTCCATAGGCTCCCGCTTTATCCATAGGTTCCCCTGTTGCAACATAATCTAGAATTTCATTTTGAGACAACTTTCGAAAATGAACTTCCGTTGTATCTAGACGTTGTATTATTTTTTGATCCCTGTATCGAAATAGGACAATTCCTGTTTTCACCAGATGAATTCGACCTGATAAGTTTTGTAAAAATTCGACAGCTTGTTGGGTCGTCTCTGGTTTGCCAAGGACCTGGTCTTCAAAAACAACCATCGTATCCGCCGTTAAAACTAAAAAATCAGATGGAAGAGCAAATGGTGGGGTTTTTTCCAGTATTCTCCGAGCCTCCTGGACTTTTTGGTAGGCAATATCGCAAATTTGTTGGTTAACATTTAGGTTTTTATCAGGAATTTCCGATACTTTAAGTGGAAGTAATGAGAAGGGAATGCCGGCTTTGGCCAGCAAATCTCTTCGACGTGGTGATGTTGATGCTAAAAACAATGTCTTCATGTGTGCATTTTCAACACAAAGGACGACAAATGGGAAGCGCAGAATTTTATCTTGTTGCAGCAGTGCTGTTGACAGCTTTTTCTGTCTACAAATTTGTTTCTGTGATGATGGCAAATAATGTCAATAAGGATGTTTTGGCTTGGGCCAGTGGGAAAGAACCTAAAAAATCAAAAAGTGGTTTGGTCAATTCCTCTCGTCCCTTGGTGCATCAACTGACATTGCAGCATGCTATTCGTATTAAAAATCCCAATTATCGATCCTACGTTCGAAGATTATTGGAA
>CAZFSX010000018.1:16239-17673 GCA_964522115.1 uncultured Pseudobdellovibrionaceae bacterium
ATGAGTGCCGAATTGAATGTTGATGAGTTTATTGGTTTGCAAATTCTTTGGGGGATTGCATTTCCAATTTTTATCGGAATGTTGAACTTCGCATTGGATTTTGGAATTCCGTTTTTTGGAGTTCTAATGTTGATCCCGATAGGAGCTTATTTGCCAATCTTACAAGCGAAACAAGAACGGTCCCGTCGTGAACTTTCCGTTCGTCGTGATCTTCCTTTTTTTGCAGACTTGTTGGCTTTGTCAACAAAAGCTGGGTTGGATTTTATTTCAGCTATTCAAAGAATTGTCGACAAAGCAGAGGGCAGTGTTTTGGGAGAAGAGCTTGGAAATGTCTTGAAGGATATCCGATTAGGGGCATCTCGAGCCGATGCTTTGAAGTCTATGATGAGTCGATTGGATTTACCAGAAATTACAAGTTTTATTGCTGTTTTGGTTGATGCTGATCGCAATGGAGCTAGTTTGTCTCAAGTGCTGAAAGATCAATCGAATCAAATACGTTTGGAGCGTTTAGTGCGTGCAGAAAAAGCTGGGGCTCGAGCATCGCAAGCCATTCTTTTGCCCATACTTATTTTTATTTTACCGGCTGTATTTATTGTTGTTTTTGGCCCCGTCATCATCCAGTTTTCATCGGGGAAAATATAATGATTGAATTTCATCAGCTTCCCTCCGCACAGTTGCTTCGAAAGGAAACAGAACAGATTCTGGTTCCACAGCTGTTAATTGCCAAGGGGTTCTTCGAAAGAGCTCGGGGACTTTTAGGTCAAAAATTCTTGGATGAAAAAAATGGACTTTGGATCCATCATTGCTCCAGTGTCCATACCTTTTTTATGAAAATGCCAATTGATGCTATATTTGTGGATAAAAAAATGAAAGTGGTAGGTATTTATGAAGATCTTAAACCATTTCGAATAACGAAATGGGTATGGAGGTCAGATTCTGTGATTGAACTACCATCAGGCAGTGTGCAGCGTTTGAAAATTCATCGTGGGGAGGTTTTTCGTGTGGTGTCTGCGGTTTCTTAATGGACCACAAGCTGGGAAAATTTTTACCTTGAAGTCAGGACGCAATACGATTGGTCGCGCGCCTCAGTGTGATATTCAAATATCATTGCAAGGCATTTCGAAAGAACATTGTCAGATTACAGTTTTTGATGATCGAGTAGAATTGGTGGATTTAGGATCTTCGAATGGAACCTTTGTGAACGGAGTCAGAATTCAAAAAAAGACCCTTCAAGTGTCTGATAAAGTGGGAATCCATCAATTATTATTTCAGGTTTTGCCACAGAAAAGAGAAACTAAAATTATCCATGTTAAAAAAAACGAGACTTCTATTTCCAATGCAGGCTTGCCTTCTGCAAATTGGCCAACATCTGCGACCTCTATTTCTCACGCTCAGTCTGAGCTTCCTGGAACTTCGGAAGTTATACGTTCATCT
>CAZFSX010000019.1:0-8600 GCA_964522115.1 uncultured Pseudobdellovibrionaceae bacterium
ATGCGGATTTGATCGTAGGGCTTCCAGGAGAAAACCTGGAAAGTTTCGCAAAAGGTTTTGATCAACTTTGGGCTTGGAGACCGGATGAAGTTCAAGTTGGAATCTTGAAACGTTTAAAGGGCACTCCGATCGCCAGACATGATCGTGAGTTTCAGATGATCTACAGTGATCAAGCTCCCTTTCAAATTTTGCAAAATAAAGATGTCAGCTTTCAAGAGATGCAAATCATGAGTCGCTTTGCTAAGTATTGGGATTTGATTGCCAACAGTGGAAACTTCACAGAAACCACAAAGCTTTTGTATCAACTTTCCACACAGGCTCCTGGAAAGTCTTTTTTCTGGTACTTTTACGAACTCAGTTTGTTTCTTTCCGTACGTCATGGAGAAGGGCATAGCATCGCTTTACAAAATCTTGTTGAAAGTTTGTGGACCTACTTCCAATCAGAACAGCTGCATCTGCCTGCGGAAACTCTGGCCACGGCCAAAGAATGTCTGATTCAAGATTATTCGATTCGAGGAAAAAGAGATATCCCCCGCTTCCTTCGTGACAAGGATCACTTATCTAGTTCACATCTGCACAAGGAAAACAAAAATCAGACATCTCCGTCAGCGACAGCCTCCAGCAGCCTTCGCCAACGCCAAACCAAACACCTGCAGTGAGATTATTTTTTTACAGTTACAAATTGATCTGCCCAGGAGAGCACCAATAAAGCAGCGTCATATGCCCCAACAATCTCTTCACGATCCAGAGGCATGGGGCCGCTTTCATACCGACGAATACTTGCAAAAGGATTCAAGGCCGTCCAATCAAATCCTCCAGGAGGATAGTCTTGTGAAGGCAGTAATGCGATCAAAATTCCAAGATCATGCACAAGAGGAAATTGGATTTGCTTCGCAATCAAAACGGCTTTGAAAGCTTTCTCAACCGATTGTTGAATCATATATAGAATATTTTCCAAGCGACCAGGATTCTGTGCATCTAAAAGAGCCTTTGCCGTCATAAGGTCACCACGTGCAATATTTAAAAGCTCAAGTGCATATTGAGGATCAAAACTTACTTTTTTATTATGCACCATCAGGAAACACCTTCACCCCTTCAGATACCGCGATCCTTGAAATGCCACCATTTTGAATCTCGGATAAAAACTCATCCTGTTTTTTAAAAAGCCAATCTGTTGCTATATCTGAAATTCCAGGTTTTTGACTGGCTTGAAAATATGTCCTTAGATCTGCATCTTGAGGAATCACCACAAGAATATCTAAATCTGAATCCGCCGTATTTTTACCCACGGCTGCCGATCCGAATAAGTAGGCTTCCAGGATGGAAATACTCTGCTGCTGAAGCCGCAAAACAGCTTGTCGAGCTGCACTCACGCCATCAAATGCAGGTTTAAATTTAGGATTCAGACGAGCTAATTTTGACATACCTCTTTTTTACCTTAGTCTCTTCATGGAACTCAATAAAAAACCCCACCGTCGAGTCGACATGTGGGGTTTTATTTTCAGGCAATTTTCTATAAAAGAGAACAATGATTTCGAATTAAATACCTGCGCGGTGACGTTCTTCATCATCGACATGGGATTGAATCCCACCCTTCAATGAAGGACGGTAGGCCAAGTGTTGAATGTCATAGATAAACTTAGATCCTGCAACACCTGGAGTTTGCCACTCGGGTCCCATGCGAACTGCATCCACAGGGCAAGCCTCTTCACAGAAGCCACAATACACACAGCGAAGAACATCGATTTCATAGTGAATCGGAAATTTTTCAACCGTAGGATCGTCATGCTCTGAAGCAACAATCTTGATGCATTCAGCAGGACAGTTCGTCGCACACAACATACAAGCTGTGCAACGAAGAGATCCGTCCTTTTTCACCGTCAAAACATGATTCCCTTTGAATCGAGGACTGTATTCATACTTTTCCTCGGGATAATTCAAAGTTGGCATCTGTTTTCGGTTCAATAAGTTCTTTATTAAATGACGGAACGTAATCAACATCCCACCTAAAATTCCTGGCAAATACCACTTCGTGGCTTCAGAATTTCTTTGCACAACACTCATAGTGAACCTCGACGGAAAACAAATTCATTTTTCTTACGATTTTCCAACATCACACGATCCGCAGGTCGTTGAGCTTCCACCAACACGCCTGTCACATCTGGCTTCACCATCAACTGTTGACCTGTCAATAGCTGAGCGGCCTCGGACAAAGTCAAAGCCTCAGAAACAACGGTTGTTACTTTTTTGAATTTCTGTTCAAGTCCTGCATGATTCACAAAAGTACCTTCTTTTTCAACGAAGGTTTTCATGGGAACAATCCAAACTGACTTATTCAACTTCAATAGTTCTTCATTCTTTGCAGAACCCAACCAAATAAGTTGAGAAGCCAACGCAAAGTTTTTCAACTGAGCTTGCATATCCGGATAAACCACTGGATTTTCAGGAGCCGCAACCACCAAAGTTTTCACCTTGCCTGATTTCAAACCTTCTTGAAGTTGAGACCAAGTGGCTGTCACACCATGCTTTTCAAGCACCTTCAAAAGACCCACTGTATTTGGATTTTTATCTCCACGAATCAACAAGCCATCAAAACTGTCGAAACTGTCCACATTATTCACCCAATAGTAGATGTTCTTTGTTTTGTACTCTTGAATGAAAGAGGAAACGATGGCTTCAAATTCTTCCACTGTGTATTGAGCCGTCAAAACCAAAGCAACTTCTTCAGGTTTTGAAGCTTTCAAAGCAGAGGCCGCATCTTTTGCAACTGCTCCTGGCATCATTTCTTCGCTTGTTCCATTTTGGATTTTTAATCCTTTAACAAAGCGGAAATCCCGATTGACGAACTTGTAAATATCTCGACCATCGTCGCACATCCAGTGCCCATTCACCTGTTCATTGAAAACAGGTTTCACACGGAAAACACCTTCTTTATTGAAGTAAACTTTCACATTGCAGCCCGTAGAACAACCCGTGCAAATACTGTTGCCATCTTTTAGATACCAAACCCTTTGACGGAATCGGAAGTCTTTGGAAGTCAGAGCTCCCACAGGACAAATATCCACTGTATTCAATGAGTATTTGTTATCCAATTTTTTACCATCCACAGTTCCAATTTCACTGCGATCTCCGCGGTTAAATATTCCAAGCTCTTCTGTTTTGCTAACTTCTTTGGTGAAGCGCACACATCGTGAACATAAAATACAGCGCTCGGAATCCAGAACGACGGTTGGACCCAAATCTACCACTTTGTGTTTTTTGACTTTTTTCTCAGCCATTTCAGGATCGTATTTGCCGTATTCCATGTATTGATCTTGCAAGCCACATTCGCCGGCCTGATCACAGATAGGACAATCCAAAGGATGGTTGATCAAATGGAAATCAAGTCCCCACTTCACAGCCTCTTTCACCTTTGGCGATGTATTATTGATCACCATTCCATCGGTCACAACTGTATTGCAGGCAATCTGCAAACGAGGATTTCCTTCCACTTCCACCATGCACGTGCGACAAACGCCCGCCACCGACAAACCAGGATGCCAGCAATAGTGGGCAATCCTAAGTCCATGGTCATTCATGGCTTGAATGATAGAGGTTCCATCTTTTACTTCGACTTGCTTGCCATTAATGGTGCATTTCGCCATACGCAATCCCTTTTACTTTAGAACGACCTTCACGCACATAAAATTCAAATTCATCACGGAATTTAGAAACAAAACTCAACACAGGCAATGCCGCAGCATCTGAAAGAGCACAAATTGTACGGCCCTTCATATTGTCTGCCACACGCTCCAGCAAGTCGATGTCTTGCAAACGACCGCGACCTTCTAAAATACTATGAACGATTTTATTCAACCATCCCGTACCTTCACGGCAAGGAGTGCACTGACCACAACTTTCATGGTGATAGAAGTGCATCAACACTCCCAACATATCCACCATGCATTGAGAATCATCAATCACGATCACAGCACCTGAACCCAACATAGATCCCAGGCCCGCCAAACTTTCATAGTCTAAATTTGCTTTTTCAACTTCCGCTGCTGTCAATACAGGAGCCGAACTTCCTCCTGGAATCACGGCTTTCAATTTACGACCAGGACGCATTCCTCCGCCCAGTTTGTAAACCAAATCCATCAAAGGAGTCCCCAATGGAATTTCGTAGTTTCCAGGTCGAACAACATTTCCACTCAACGAAAATAATTTTGTTCCAGGAGATTTTTCGGTTCCAAATTTACGATAGGCAGCGGCTCCGTCACGCAAGATAGGCACAACAGCGGCCAGAGTTTCCACATTGTTCACAATCGTGGGCTTACGTAAATAACCCTGAATCGCAGGAAATGGAGGTTTCAATTTTGGCTGACCTTTTTTTCCTTCCAAAGAAGAAATGAGACCCGTCTCTTCTCCGCAAATATAAGCCCCTGCTCCTGTGTACAAATCCATATCGTGAGAAAATCCACTGCCCAAAATATTTTTACCTAAAAATCCAGCATCGTAAGCTTCACGCAAAGCCGTCTCGATCACTTTTTTGGGATAATAATATTCGCCACGTACATAAATATAAGATTTATGAGAGTTCACAGCAAAGGCAGAAATGATCATTCCTTCAATCAATTGATGAGGAGCTTTTTCCATCATCATACGATCTTTGAATGTTCCAGGTTCCCCTTCATCCGCATTGCAAAGCAAATAACGAGGTTCATTGTTTTTTGGCAAGAAGCTCCACTTCATTCCGGTTGGGAAACCAGCGCCACCACGACCGCGCAGTCCTGAATTTTTCACCTCATCGATGATTTGTTGAGGCTGCATTGTCAGAGCCTTTTTCAACATATCATAACCGCCAAGTTTCAAATAACCAGGAAGGTTTCGAAACTCATCTTTATTGTAATGTTCTGTCAGTAGTTTTGTTTCGATCACTTCAAACCTCGCAAAATATTCATTGCTGATTCCGGTGTCAGATTTTCGTAATACTGTTCATTCACTTGCATCATTGGAGCTGTTCCACAAGAACCTAAACATTCCACTTTGGAAATGGTGAACTTTCCATCTTCCGTCATCTGATCCATTCCCACTTTCAACTCATTGGCTAAATGATGGGCCAATTCTCGACCACCATTCAATGCGCAGGAAATATTTGTACATACCTGCACATGATGACGACCCACTGGTTTTTGATTGAACATCGTGTAGAACTTGAAAACTTCTTCGATGCGAGAAATTGGAATATCCATCACTCGGCAAAGTTCTTCCACAACATCCTGAGAAACCCAACCCTTGTTATCTTTCTGAGCGATAAACAAACTTGGAATGATCGCAGACTCTTTTTTTTCATAACGAGTCAGTTCTTTTTGAATTAAGCCCAAAGCTTCTTGAGAAAACTTAAACATGTCCTACTCCTTAACGATCCAGCTCGCCTGCGATCACATTCATACTTGCTACAGTTGCAATCGCATCTGCAATCAAAGTCCCTTTCACCACATGAGGGAAAGACTGATAAATCGCAAAACATGGTGGACGTACTTTCAAACGGTAAGGCGTCGCCCCACCATCTGAAACAAGATAAAAACCCAATTCTCCATTGGCAGCTTCTGTCGCATCGTAGGTTTCTCCAACAGGAGGACGCAATCCCTTCATGATCAACATAAAGTGATTCATCAAACCTTCAATGTTTCCATAAACATCTTTCTTTTCTGGCAAAACAATTCCGCGATCGCGAACCGTGTAGTCTCCACCTGGAACATGTTTCGCAACTTGTTCGATGATTCGCAAAGACTGGCGCATTTCTTCCACGCGCACAAGATAACGATCGTAAATATCTCCAGATGTTCCGACGGGAATATCAAAATTCAAAGCATCATATCCGTAGTAAGGTTGAGCTTTGCGAAGATCCAGACTGACACCTGAAGCACGCAATAAAGGTCCTGTATAACCCCATGCAATCGCATCACTGGCGGAAACCGCTCCCACTCCAAGTGTACGTTGAATAAAAATTTTATTATCCAACATTAACTTGGAAATTTCGTCGACACCTTCACGCATTTCTTTGCAGAAAGCCAAAACATCTTCGAACCAACCTTCAGGCGCATCCTGTGCCATTCCACCAACGCGAGTCAATGCAACGGTCAATCGCGATCCACAAAGTTTTTCAAACAAAGAATAAACTTTTTCACGGTAAGTGAATAAATGGAAAAAGCCTGTCAAAGCTCCCAAATCCACAGCCCCAGTTCCCACAGCAATGATATGATCAATCACACGTGACAACTCACAAAGAATCACACGCATCGCTTGAGCTTTGGGCGGAATTTCAATCCCCAATAATTTTTCAACAGTTTTGCAATAGCCCACATTGTTCATAGGAGCTGAACAATAATTTAAACGATCCGTATAAGGAATCACCTGATTGTAAGGATGGGTCTCTGCCATTTTTTCAAAACAGCGATGCAAATAACCAATTTCACAATTGGCACGCACGATGGTTTCACCATCCAACTCTGCCATCACACGCAAAGTTCCATGCATCGCCGGATGAGAAGGCCCGATATTCAAAGGCACATACTTATCGCTCAGAATAGAACCATCCACACCATTTTCATTGTCAAAATGAATCGGAATTGTCGATGTGCAATGCTGTTGACGGTCTGCCTCGTAGTCCTTACGCAAAGGATGTCCAACAAACTGATGGTGAGTCAAAATACGACGCAAATTAGGATGACCTTCGAAGCGAATTCCAAACATATCATAGGCTTCACGTTCAAACCAATCAGCACCCTTCCAAACACTCAAGGCCGATGGAATGGATTCACCCTCGCCTAACATCACCTTCAAACGAAGGCGTGCCGCATTTTTCGAAGAGAATAAGTGGTAAACAACTTCAAAACGTTTTTCACGAGCAGGATAATCTGCACCGCAAATATCCATCAAAAAATCAAAGCGATCTGTGTTTCGAAGATGCTTTAAAACAGCCAAAATATTTTCTTTGGGCACGACAATGACATCATCCCCAAAGACATGGGTAAATTGAAACTGATCAACTTTAAATTTTTGGGCCAAATCGGTCTTTAATACTTCAATGCTACTCATAACGTGGAGCCTTCCAGTTGTCCTTCCAAGGGCGAGGTTGATTTGTGGCAATCATACGTTGCAAAGCCATAACTCCATCCAAAACGGCTTCCGGAGTCGGAGGACAGCCAGGAACATAAACGTCCACAGGAATCACTTTGTCGCAACCTTGAAGCACATGGTACGCACGATAAAAACCACCCGAACTTGCACATGCACCCATCGACAAGACATACTTGGGTTCCAACATTTGTTCGTAAATGCGAAGCAAAATGGGAGCCATTTTTTCAGTGATTGTTCCTGCGACGAGCAGCAAATCAGATTGACGCGGAGAAAATCGAACAACCTCGGCACCAAAGCGAGCCAAGTCGTATTTTGGTCCCATGACCGACATCAATTCAATCCCGCAACAAGCCGTCCCATAGGGAAGAGGCCACAAAGAATTTTTTCTTCCCCAGGCAATCACCTCATCTAAACGCGAAGTAAAAGCAAAGGATTTCGCTAGTTCCGTCGTTGCATGATCCGACAGGGTCTCTTGCATCTGCGACATGAGCACTCCTTTTAATTTTCAGTTAACTTCCATTTGTTACACAACTTCGTCCCTGCCGACAAGAAAGCTTTACAACGCATCTGGTTGTCTGACTGTCGATGTGACAATAGTTTTCATTTAATTTTGATTCAATTTCCTTTAGCATGAAAGTTTATCTCGGAGAATACAACATGAAATACCTCATCCTCTTTCTTTGCATTTTTGCATTGAGTTTCAGCAGTCAGGCCACGCGAAGACATTCTCGTCCTCAACAAAAACCAATCCCGTCAACAACAACATCTCTGCAGGAAAATGAACAGCTCTTGGTCAAAATTGACTCCTCTCAACAAATTCAAGCACGTGCCTTTTTTGAAGGCAAAAAATGGAAAACGGAAGATGTCACTCCAAATTGGATCTTGGTTCATACCCGTTTTCAAAACTCGATGATTGAAGAGCTTTCCAACATTCCTGGCGTCGAATACATTCAACCGAATTATGTGATTTCTCTTTTTGAAAAATATCAGATTCAAGATCGACTCCGCCTGGCCAGTTTAGAAAAACTATTGCGTCAAAAAACAATTCCTGCTGATCTCGAAATCCCTTCGCAAGATCATGACGAGCCTGTTCATGAACAAGCAGGAAAAACGGAAAAACCGGTGGACAATCCTCCATGGAGCCCCCCTTTGGTATGGAAACAAGGAGTGGATCCCAAATCTATGGATCAATGGGGACTTGAACAAATATTGCCTTCTCAATTTCGTCGCCCGACAGAACCCATCATCGTCGCGGTGATTGATTCGGGCATAGATTACGCCCATGAAGATCTCAAAAATCAAATGTGGTTCAACCCCTATGAAACAGGAATGGATGCCCAAAATCACTCGAAGCACAATAATCAAATTGATGATGACGGAAATGGGCTTGTCGATGATTTTATGGGTTGGGATTTTTATTCGAACGACAATCTTCCCTACGATATGCACAAAATCCCCCTGGAGTTATTACGACAAGG
>CAZFSX010000019.1:8610-17259 GCA_964522115.1 uncultured Pseudobdellovibrionaceae bacterium
GACTTACGTTCCGAAGAGGTTGCTGAATTATTGGTGGCAATGCGGGACATGGAACCCATTGTGCAGGAACGATTGCTGCTGGTTTTCGAAACTCCCTGGGAATTTCATCCCTATCGCCCCATATTCAAGTCATGCCCGTGCGCTTTTTGGATGAAAATGGAAACGGAACAACGGCTGGCGCCATTCGGTCCATCCACTATGCTGTCAGTAAGGGTGCAAAAATCCTATCGAACTCTTGGGGCTACGAAGGAGAAATGCCCTCTCAAGAAAACAAGGCTCTGCAAGAAGCCGTTGCCTATGCTCGATCGCAAGGTGTTTTATTTATTGCCGCCGCAGGCAATGGTCGAGACGGTGTAGGCATCAACAATGATACGGACCCTACTCCCGTTTATCCTGCCAGTTATGACATGGACAACATTATCAGTGTTGCAGCTGTGAATCGTGAAGATCAACTGACTCGCTTCAGTAATTTTGGTGCACACAAAGTTCATATTGCAGCCCCAGGCGCTCGCATTTACTCCACGGTTCCCGGCAATCGCTATACGGATATTGTTTTTAAATTTTATGGTTTTGAAGCTTCTTGGGATGGAACATCCATGGCAACACCTCATGTTGCTGCTGCTGCCGCCTACATTTGGGGAATGAATCCCAATTGGAATTACCAACAAGTTCGCAGAGCTTTGTTCGAAACCGCTCGAAAAACTCCCGAACTTCATGACAAAGTTCTTTCAGGAGGCATTGTCGATCTTCACGCATGGGCTCGTTGATTCCACCTGTCAGCCGCATTTTTTTTAAGAGATGAAGCCTTTTTCATCTCTTATGCTGCCCGCAAAATAGCGCGCCTGCTGCATTTCTTCACTTGCATTTCAGTTTCTGTGCTTGCTAGCCTTGCGTGCAGGGGGTGTCTATATGTTGAAACAAATCAGTTCAAGAAGTTCGCTTTACAAATCGCTTCGTCTTTTGTCTGTCGCCTGGGTTTTTCTTCTGATGTTTCAAGTCCACGCTTGGGATGCGACTCCTCAAGCCACTCTGGTGACACCCGTTCCTCAAAATGGAATATGGCTGGACACTTGTTTTTCTCCCAACGAATCCTGTGATCAAAAGTTGATTCGCTTCATTTCTAGTTCCAAGCTCACACTTCAAATTGCGATTTACTCTTTGACCCATAAGGGAATTGCTCAGGCGATTGTGGATGCTCATCGCAGTGGACGGCAAGTTCAAGTGGTTGTTGATCGAGTCCAAGCCGCAGGCAATTACTCTCAAGTGAATAATTTGAAGGCCGCAGGCGTTCCCGTCAAGTTTGGCAATATGAGCCCCGGAAATGCAAGAGCCATCATGCACAACAAATACACTCTTGTGGATGGAGTCCGATTAGAAACTGGATCCTACAACTACACAGAAAATGCGACATCGAATAATGCTGAAAATCAGTTTTACACGGATGAAACAAATATCGTGAATCGCTATGTGAAAGACTTCCAAAAACTTTTTGCCGAAGGATTGGATCAATAGTTGATTTCAACGTAAGCATTTTTCATGCCGCTGACAGCGCCTTATTCTGCAGCGGCCTGAATCAACATTGTGCATCCGCTGAGAAAAACAAAAACCATCACTATTTTTTCAAACTGCGCCTGACTGACATGATTTAAGAGTTTTTGTCCAATCCATGATCCTGCGATGGCTGCAATGCCTAAAAGAGGCAAATAAAACCACTGCGACCAATCCATGTACCCATTTTTTAAATAGATTCCCGTTCGCAAGATATCTCCCCCCAGATCCATGGAACTGGAAAGCATCACAAAAATATTTTTATTCAAACCTAAGGCTGCCAAAGCAAGCCCGCGAATCGCGCCTCCAGTTCCCACAAGCCCCGTCAAAAATCCCGACAAAGCACAAAGCAACCATGTCTGCCAAGCAGCGAATCGCAAGGCATTATTCTGACGTTTCATCCAAAAAATAAAGACAGGCAAAACAATGAGCAAAAGCCCCAAGGTTCGATGAGCCCATGGCAAAGAAACCCGAGTATTTAAAATCGCACCTACACCTGTAAAAATAATGGCTGGGAAGGCAAACTGAGTAAAATATTTCCATTGAAAATATTGGCGGAATAAAAAAATTTATCCGCTATTTCCAAAGCAATGCAATAGGCCTGTTAAAACAAGGACCATCTGCATGGATTCAACCCATGCTGCGATAGGAACAAAAAATGTCGAGGACCCAAATCCGCTCAATGTTCCTAAAACTTCACTCAAAAAGGCTAGAATAAAAAGAACGCCATCATGAAGATTCAAATTTTACCCACGTGTTGGAATCAGAAGTTCAGTGATCAATTGATCTTCAGGAGTGATGCGCGGATCGTTGACATAATTTTCAATATAAAAATCATCTCGCAAGGGTAATTTTGTTTGCTCAACAATCTGAAAAACACGACCACAGGCCTCTGGCAACTGAGCATAAGACCCCTTCAAGATAAATCGAGAATACAATCCGCCTTCAAATTTTTCGTAGGAAAAACCTTCTGGCAAACTTGCGGGAACCTCTGACAACATGACTCCTGCTCGGTAGACCATCTGTGGTTGTATTTTATAAAGACTTGCAACACTTAAAAGATTTTTTGACTGCATTAATAATCCAGCTTTTTGATGGAACTCTTGCCAACAAGCAGGAGCTGTCTGCATAAAAGGACCTATTTTTTGCAAAAAAACGTAATGAGACGCTGGCCAATGTTTTAAATCTGATCCTTCGACTAACCCCATCACGACCTACTTTCTGTTCTCGTTTCGAACAGTAGCGACCAATTGTTCTAAAGCTTTTCCCCAACCAATATGAAATCCCATTTCATTGTGCCGTTGGCAATCAGCTTCATTTTCATGAGCAACAATGGCCGTGTATTTTGTTCCTTGCTGATGAGGCTCAAAAAGAAGAGTGGCCGTAAAAAGCATATCAGCACCTGATTCCACTTTTTGCACAGGACGATATCCAGGAAGAAGAGCACTGGTCCAAACCAACTTCCGATTTTCAATGACCTCTAAGAAACAACCTGTATTTGGAAAAGAATCCCCCTCCGGAGACTGCATGATGGTGTGAAATATTCCGCCGGCTCGCAATTCCATTTTGCATGAAGTTGTTTTCCAAGGATCGGGCGTGAACCACTTCACCAAAATATCAGGCTGAGTCCAAGCCTTCCAAACTTTTTCCACAGGAACATCCACAAATTTTTCTAAAACCAAATCCAATTTTGGATCCACGGATGGAATCGATAACTCTTTGTTCTTTTCTGTGAAATTTAACATCCATTGCACACCAAATTTATCTTTGCAGGATCCAAAGTAAGCTCCCCAAAACATATCCTGCAAACCCATCAGAACAGTTCCCCCCTCAGACAGAGCATGAAAAAGTCTTTCCGTCTCGGCACGAGTATCTGGTTCTAAATTGATATGAGTATTGTTTCCAAAATTCACATGAAATCCCATCGAGGCGGGCGAGTCCGTTCCCATAAGAACGTGTCCTCCTGTGATTGCCAGCTCAATATGCATAATTAACTTTGCATCCTCTGGATTTAAAGTCGGAGCCCCTGGCGGCATAGGCATTCCCGAAAATCGATGGATTCCGCCAAGAAATTCACCACCAAAAATGGATTGATAAAATAAAAAAGCAGACTCGGTTTCTCGGCCAAAATTAAGATAAGTACTTGTACGAGCCATAAGATCTCCTTCCATGGGTGTAGAGATCAGTCTAGCCAGGCATCAAGAACATTCAAGGAAATTTTTCTTATCCCGATCCATGAACCCTTGTTTTTTCTTCAAAAAAAAGCCAGGCGTTTCCACCTGGCTTTCCTTTTTCGTCAGCTCTTCGAACCAACAAAGGGCTGTCACATTGAACAGAACTTAGTAAATATCAAACTGAGTATTGTAAACGTTAAACTTTCCAGTAGGAGTGATCAAACGATCATCTTTGATCACTGTTTTCAACTTACGAGTTTTATCATCAACAACAACAATTGCTGATTTTTGATTTTTACCATTCCAAACTGAAAACCAAACTTCATCGCCTGCTTTATTGTATTCTGGTTGAACCACACGTTTGGGGCCCTCGCCAAGTTCAGCCCAATCAGCAATTGGCAAAGCCGTTAAAGGTTTATCAATTTCATTGATATCATACACAGCAATACTTTGGCTGATTTTTTGATCAGGATTCAATGTTGTATCCACCCAAAGATTTTTTGATTTTGGATGAGTTTTAATAAACAAAGAACCGCCGCCTTGACCTTTCAAAGTACGTACAACAGACCAAGCAGAAGATTTCTTAGGATCTGTCGAGATCAAAGAAATACTTGCATCGCCAAGATGTCCAGTTGCCCATACGCGACCAAATTTTGGATCTTCGAAATTGGCACCACGACCAGGATGAGGAATCGCTCCCACATCCACAAGTTTTGTCAATTTGCCTTCTTTCGAATCGATCACTGCAATTTTGTTTGATTTATTTGCCGCGGTTAAGAAATAGCGATGAGTGCTATCCCAACCACCATCGTGCAAGAACTGAGCTGTTTCAATGGTTGTTGTTTTCAAGTTGGCAATATCACTGTAATCCACCAACATGACTTTTCCAGTTTCTTTCACATTCACGATAAATTCTGGACGTTCATGAGATGCCACAATCGCAGCGACACGTGGTTCTGGATGGTACTCTTGAGTTCCAACTGTGATTCCACGAGTAGAAACCAATTTCAATGGTTCCAATGTATCACCATTCATCATGACAAATTGAGGTGGCCAGTAAGAACCTGCAATAGCGTACTTATCTTCAAAACCTTTGTACTTCGATGTTTCCACAGAACGTGCTTCCAAACCAACTTTGATTTCAGCAACAGTTTCTGGTTTTTTCATCCATAGATCGATCAAGTTAATTTTCGCATCACGACCGATCACATACAAATAACGACCTGAATTGGAAGGACGAGAAATATGAACGGCATAACCTGTTTTCACAATGTTGATAATTTTCTTTGTATCACCATCGATCAATGCCACTTCCCCCGAATCACGCAAAGTCACAGAGAAAAGATTTTCGATATTCACATCGTTTTCTTTTTTCTTAGGACGTTGATCAACAGGGATATTTACTTTCCAAGTTGCTTGCAATTCCTTCATTCCCCACTCGGGTGGAGTTGGAGGATCATGCTGTAAATATCGAGCCATGATATCAATTTCTTTTTCAGACAACTGACCTGAAGTTCCCCAGTTGGGCATCCCTGCAGGAGATCCATAGGTGATGAAATTTTTCAAATACTCATGACCTAATTTGCGTGTAATTTCTGTTGTTAAAGGTTTTCCAGTAGCTCCTTTGCGAAGAACTCCATGGCAACCAGCACAACGTTCAAAGTAAATATTTTTTGCAAGATCAAATTCTTTTTCAGTCAAACGAACAGCTGGAGGCAATGAAGCTCCAGAGGTGACAAACTTCGCATCAATCCCTGAAGGCGCACCCTCATAAGATGTTGTTGCTGGAGTTTCGCCCTTATGTCCTTTTCCTGCGACAACTTTTCCAGATTTACCTGCAACAACAGGCGCTGCATCTTTCACAGATGCAAAATAGGCTGCAATATTTTCAATATCCGCATCCGACAAGGCCGCAGCCATTGGATTCATGACTGGATCTTTACGATCGCCTGTTTTAAAAGCTTTCATTTGTTTAATCAGGTACTGATCTTTTTGACCAGCCAAAGATGGATACATCGGAGTCGCACTGCTACCATCCTTACCGTGACAAGCGAAGCAACTCTGCGCTTTTGACTTTCCTGCTTCAATATTCGCTGCATGGGAAACTCCAGCCAAAGCTAAAACCCCCACGAACGACCATAGCATTTTTGTTTTCATAAAATGACCTTTCTTTTTTTTGTTGTCTTCAGATTCTTTTTTATTTTTTTTCATTGGACCTATAAAACAAATTCAAGTCAAATCCACCCTTGGGGTGAATATGAAAATGATGAAAATAATTCTTATGATACTTAGTCAAAACTTAACTTATTCAATGGCTGCGGAAAATCAATTTCGACAAGGTTTTGGTCCAACCTATATATTGCAAATTCAAAATGAAAAAGATGTTCAGATTTTGCAAAGACTTTTAAAAAATAAAAAAATTGAATCCACGGAAATTTCAGAAACCAGCACAGATAATGAAAAAATAATTCCAACTCCTCGTTGGAAAATTTCCTGTGGAAAATCTGCCTGTGAAATACTGATCAAGCAGTAAGATTCAGAAAAAAATTACTTCGGAAGAATGGGTTGAAAATCAACAGAGATGCGATCATCGGCTTTAGGAATCCATGTTCCATGAAAGCGAACTAAATCACCGGTGGGAATGTATTCCCAACCATTGGTGATATCTTCAGGGACAACTTGATCATTGATCAGCACTTTGATGGAAGAAGGATCAGGAGTGCGATCCAAATGGTAGTCTGTTAAAAAACTCAGAACCCGCTTATTGATATTTGAAATGGCTTCTGAATAATTATTATCACAAATTCTTGCAGCAACACCACCTGATGCGGAAGACAGTTGTTGAAAACGCAATCCGATTTCATAATTTCCAAGAATATCTTTGCAGTGATCATCAATTTGACCAATGAAATTAAAAATCCAACTGCGACTCCCATCGACCCATCGTGGCTTCAATTGGTCCAAATAAGTCACTAAACTATCCACACTGATCTGACTCTTATCATCTTCATCCGACAGAGTTACAACTGCCAGCAAAGCATCTGATCTCAAAAAAACTCCAGAAGTATCCCGATGCAAGGCTGCGGATAAGGAATCCAATCCCTGTTCAAAATCCGATCCATTTTGTCCAAGAATCAATTGCTGTTTCAGTCCATCCACAAGATTGACTGTTGCAGGAGTAAAAATACCACCCAAAAACTGGCCTCCTGTTCGAAGAGCCCCTGTCATACTTGTTGAAACAACTGTCATTCGAAAATCCAATTTTTTATCTAAAAAACTTTGAAGCAAAACAGGAACCTGATCTTTTAATTTATTTTGATAAAAATTCATCGAACTGGAATCATCAATGATCCACACCACATCCACTTTATTATTGTAAGTTATGCTTTGAGCATATTGTTTCTGCTCGGGAGGCAAAGAGAAAACCTGATTTTGACAACCCAGTTGAATCCAAGAAAATAGCAATGCTGGAAACATCATCCATTTTTTCATCAACAATTCCTTTGTTAAGGTAAGAAAAATTTTTTCCTACCAGCTGCATCTCGATGTATGACTAAGCGGCAAGCATTCTTTGTTTGGTAAAGGATCGAATAGCTTCCGTCACACCTTGACTGATACTTGTAAACTTGACTCCATAACGAACTTTTTGTTCAGATGGATCTTCACTTAAATATTGTTTGCTGACCACAGCACAAATTGCGTTGAATGGTGGCACTCCATCACCAGCTTTAAAGTGCAAAAACAAGGTTTGTCCAGGTTGCAAATGAGTGGCTTCCAACAGAAGTCCTGCCCCACCTTCACTGAGTTCCAAACTTTGACCTTTCCATACGGTCTTATTATTGTGCACCAACAAAGAAGCCCCATACATCACACGCGCATGACGACGACGGAAAAACACTTCCGTGATATCCGCACTTCCTTTTTCTTTCATTTTACGAATGTTATCCGGAGAAAAATCAGGAACTTCGGAAAGTCGCAACCACTCAGGCATCGAAGCATTCCAAATAAAATCAAATTCAAAAACCTGTTTAGTTTGAAGCATCTTGATCATTTCCACCAAACTAAAAGGTCCATGTCGATTTTCGCCTTTAAGAATAAACCATTCTTTTTCATCTGGGTTCTTCGCCGGAGCAACATCTTTTGAAACTTCCGACTTCGATTCATGTTCAAAATTCCCGTGCATTTCTATGACATTTTCTGCAAGAGCTGCTTCTTCAATTTTTTTAAAGTGATCTGTGAACAGAGGATGATCCATCAGCATGATCCAGTCCTCAGAGGTTTCATCATACAGAAAATCTGTCCAACGACTTTCTTGCTTTGTCAGTTTCTCTAAAATTTCATCAGCAAAATAAGGACCCTGCTGCAGACCTTCGCGACTGATGTAAAATTGCTTTTGCATATTTTGACCTCTTCAAAAAATGATCGATTCCTCTATCTGTTTTTTCGGAGTGTCCCAGTCTGGACTTAATATAAAAATGAAGAAAATCTTAAAATTCACAAACTGTTCATTTTTTTGACAAAAAACAAAAGATTAAAACAACTGGTTGCACTGATATTGAATGGGAACAAGACCTGGACTTTTTCGAAGAATAATTTGCGGTCGAATAAAAACAGCTCCTTTTTCAAAATGTACATGAGTTTGATTCTGAAAAACTTCTTTTTCCCGAATAAAAAAGGGCTTTGATCTTTTATTCATCAAATATTCCAGTGTTTCACTGAAAGAACTTGAAAATGAATAACCTAACTGCGAAGTTGCTTTCTTCAATTTTTTAGGCAGTTCGGGATCCTGCACAACTGATGAATCTAAAATAAACTCCTTCACAATGATTTGATTTTCAAGATGTTCAAAAAATATCTTGGCTCCGGGTAAAAGCTCCAAGCTGTTCCCTGAAGAATGATCCTTGATCTGTGCCCCAGAAAGAAGTCT
>CAZFSX010000020.1:0-2001 GCA_964522115.1 uncultured Pseudobdellovibrionaceae bacterium
CTACATCCTTTTTGATGATATTCATAAAGCGGCCAGCAAGGAAATTTATACTGCTCTGATGGGATTTATCAATCGCTTCTTTGATCACCCTCAAGGGATGATCACGGTTCGAAAAAAAGGAAGCCCAGATTTGCGAGAAGTTCCAGTTCAAAATATTACTTTAGCAATGACTTTGAATCCCGAAGATGACAAAGAATACGTGCGAAAATTTACAGGTGGAAATACATCTGATTTGAAAAGCATGGTCATTGCGGCATTGGGGCGCAAAGGGGAATATAAGATTGAAGAATCCTTTATTGCGCGTTGGACGGAAATCATCAATATGGACAGATTTCCTCGCGCAGCCAAAGTTCCAGCTCTGGTTTCACGTATTCGTTATGCTTCGAAGGATGGTCAAAACTTAGTCTTGGTGGAGCCTCAGGCGATTGATAAATTTGTGGATGCACACCCAGTGAATGCCAATGCTAGAGAATTTTTAGACCCTGCAGCAGCAGCATTAACTTCTTTTACACCTTCAACAAGAAATACTTCTTTGTATATAGTGGTTCCAAATGATCAGGCGCCGAATGTGCAAGGTCGTGGATTGGATCCCACATCCTTAGTGAAATCAGCCCGAGACTTAACCCACACGGTTCCTGTTCGTCGTGACGATCCCTCTTCCCAATTGCGTTTGCTTTCTTTTGTTTTACAAAACTTCCGTGTGAATCTTTTTAATCATTTGGTTTTGGAAGGTCAAAATGATGATGCCCTGAATATGACGATGGCGAACAAAAAAGATATTCTTCGAAGGAATTTTTTATTTGGTACAGCTACTCATTTGGCAGCTCATCGAAATCTTCCCACCAGTGAGTTAGCGTTAAGACCGGATGATTTTAATTATCTTTCCAGAGTGCAGTTCGATGATCTGTATAAAATGAATTCTGAAAAGAAAACAAAATTTTTCCCGATGGATTTCTATGTTCGAGAGGTCTCGTTGAGTTCGAATTATGAAGGCTTCCAATCAGGTCGTTATGTAGCAAATCTGCATCGGTCCCAGCAGGATATTTTGTCAGACTATGTTCATAAAACAGAAAAATTGATGAATAAAATTTTGGCCTTATATTTGCGATTTGATAATGTGCCTTACTTTCAAAGGGTGCGTTCTTGGAATGAGGTGGAACAAAAGGCTTGGTTCACACATCTTAAGGATAAGGAACCACAGACTGAATATCGATCATTGGTTCGAGAGGTTTTGAGCACCTATTCTCAGTTTTATATAGATCTTTTAGATCCCGATGTGACGGTGGACTTACCCAGAGGGGATCATTTGGAAATCTATGATACGGTCCGCTTGTTCACTTATGTTTTGGATAAGGCAATCACAAGATTACCTTGGGGTCTTGTGACAAAATTTACTCAAGATATTGTGGATCAGTCCAAGGATTTGAGCATGCAACGAAATGAGTTTAAAAACTTTTTATTCGATCATCAGCTGTCCCCGTTTGCCATGATCACTCCTGATCTTGTCGGAGAGGTTCGTTCAGAATTGGTGGAAAACAGCCCTGAAGTCAAAACATTGGAAGAACGATTAAAGCGGGAAAAAGAAAGATACAAACCGACGATCAATTCTCATTTTCAGCCGTCTGGAAGCTCCGGTCAGTCCTGCGATATTTTATTCAAACCTTGGAGGTAGGACATGAAACATATTGTCCTTTCAATTTTATTTTTTATCAGTGCTCATGGAATGTCTGCGGGAAATAGCTGCGATATTTTATTTTTCCAACCACCGAAGTTCACGAAACTCTCAAAGGAAGAAGTGGATCAGGCACGAAAAAATTGGGATCGTGATAAAGATTTTGTGATCATTCCCAGTGGTCGCGATCCAGAAGTCATAAAGATTTATGAAGCCGTTTCGATCGAACTGTACAAACCAGGAGGTCTTTTAGATAAATTAAAGATTCCTCGTACTAAGCAAATTATTGAATTTTTAAAATGCTAAAAATTAGCTTTATACGCAACATT
>CAZFSX010000020.1:2011-8237 GCA_964522115.1 uncultured Pseudobdellovibrionaceae bacterium
GTTTTCCAATTTCCCATTACTTGGATGGAGCGCAAGTTTTGCGTGCCTATCAAGATCGTCGAAGTTTGATCTATGAAGTTGTCTATCCAGGACCTTCTCAGCAGCATGCGTTTTATCGGGATGATAATCCCCCGGAGCAGCAGATTTCCATCTTGTTGCATGTGATTGGACATAATCATTTTGCCCACTCTTCGATGTTGGAGGGTTATCGCATTGCCAATGGGCCAGAAGTCTCAAGACATTTGGATGCCTTGATGAACCGATTGTATGAAACAGAAAATAAGGATGAAGTTCAAAGATGGTATCTATTTTTGCAATCTTTGACGGGTCTTCAAGATTTTGCATCAGGATATTACGAAGAAATTTCAAGTTTTCTGCCGAAACCTCCTTCGAAAACTTCGATGAATGGGCAACATGTCTATGAGAATAAGCATCCGAAGGCGGCGACAGCCAATGTTTTTCAAGCTTTTGTGGCAAATTTGCCAGCCAATATCGAGCCTTGGAAACGTGAAATCGCTGAAGATCTTGTGAAGATGACAGCCTTTCAGACGGCATTGACTCAGACACAAATCATGAACGAGGGGTGGGCGACCTTTTTGCAAAGAATGTTGATCCGACATTTAAAGCAGTTCAATACTTTGTCTCATTGGATGAATGCCTTCAAGGTGATGAACCCCGAAGACACCGTGAATCTTTCTGATCCCTATTGGCTTGGAGTTCAAGCCTGGGATCGTATGTATGAAAAATATTTAACTCGTACCGATGTGCAGGCAATGAAAACTGATCTTGAAAAAGATGCTGGTTTTATTGCTTATGCAGAAAGTTTAATATCCAGCATGGATGATGCGGCCTTTTTGAAGCTAGGTCTTGATCATGAATGGATGATGAAAAAGAAGTTGGCCATTGTAAAAATGGATGAAAATCCTGATGCCATTGATCCCAGCAAATTACCTCCAAAACCAAAAACCGAGGAAGAAGTTGCTCCATGGCAAATTTTATCCAGAGATCCAGATGTCCTTTTAAGATCTATCTTAAAGGAAAATCTGTACGTCAAATACTGGATGCGTCCACATATTGAACTCTTAAATTTTCAAAGAAAAGGAACCGGAGAAGTGGAACTTTCGGTCAGGGATCAATTTGGATCTCAGGTTCCTTTGCATTTAGGTTCTTTGGCACAGACGTTGTATGTTTATAGTCAAATTATGCGCAGATCGATCAGTCTTGAGTTTTCTATGGTGGATCCTGCCGCCGTTCAGAAAAAAGAACCACCACGGATGTTTCCTCCATGGATGAATCCTCCACCAGCTCCGCCCAAGAAGAAAGAACTTCCGCCATTGATTCGTGTGCGAATCTCTGTTTCCCCTCAGGGGAATGTGAATTTTTTCAAGCTAAATCCTGCCGATCGTAGTGAGGTTGCTGTTCCTGAATTGGCCCATCAATTTTCTATACTGCTTGAACGCTATATTGAAGATCTATATTTGGAAGATACGGCCAAATTTAAACAGGTTCTTGAGGATAATCCGCAGTTGGAAAAAATTGCCGGTCAGTTTGTTCGTCAAATCACCGATGGTGTGGATGTCATGAATTTTTATGATCATGTCCCCCAGGCAGCTCGAGCCATGAAAGAATTGGAATCCATGATGTCTCGACGTACACTGAAAGCTTTAGAACGCGCAGCCCAAGGAAAAGGTGGGTTGGTTCGCGGCAGCAGTGGTCAAATGTATTTAAAGGCATTGCCATCAACACCGCATATTTCCTTTGATCAAAATTATATCCAGGAAAATTTTGATTTGATCACTTCTGGAAAAATGAAAAAGCATTCCAATAAGGTTTTATTTGTTACCGAAGTGGAAAGTGCAGACTTCGCTTCGATGAAAAAAAATCGTCCAGGAGAATTGAACTTCAATTCCAGTGTTCACCCGATCGGTGGCGATGAAGGCGATTATGTCTGGGGTCCTGGTCGACCCAATGGTGGCGGCGGAGGTAAAGGGAAAAAACCTGGGGATGATCCCGAAGATCCTTCTTGGGTTCCAATTCCTGAAGATCTTTATGCTCGCTTTCTTGGAGAGCGTGTGAAAATGCCAAAATTGAATCCAAAAGTTGGAGCAGCACATGATCGTCGAAAAGTTCTTCAGGGAGAACGGCGCCGACGAAGTGGTCAAGCCGTCATGAATTCAATTGCTCGTAATATTGTGAATAAAGGTTTGGGTGTTATGGATGGAAAAGATCTGGACCCTTTAGATGACATCATGACTTCTTACGAAGAGGGCATGATTGTATTTCAACCAAGCAAGGACTGGGTCGTCAAAGCGGAAAAAGAACGCCGTAAGCCCAATAAGCAAGTTGTCATTTTTTACTTGATGGATGCAAGTTATTCGACCCATGAACTGATTCCTCAGTTCAAGCGTTTGGCTTTTGATTTGGATGTCTTGGCAAAACAAAACTATGGAACCACCGTCAATGAATATGTGGCCTTCGATACCCAGGCCCATGTTTTAAAAAATCAGGAAGAGTTTTTTAAATTCCGTCTTGGTGGAGGAACTCGTCATCAAGCTGGGAATGACAAGGCCTTGGAAATTTTGGATGCAAAATATCCGCGATCTCAGTGGGATCGTTTTGTGATTCTTCTGGGTGATTTAGAAGAACCTGCTCAGTCAGCCCTTCCTTCCATCGAAAAGTTGGCTGAAAATGTTGAATTTTATGGAATCGCCCATGCTGGAAATCCAAGTTTTGATTTGGTGCCAGCAGTTCGTTCCAAGGCCGAAGAAACCAAAGGATTTGGCTATGTGTACATGGGGCAGCAGGGTCATTACACCTTGGAACATCTGCGCACACTGTTTAAAAATCAGGACGCAGATTAGGTCCTGACTACAGTTGAGCCGCCGAAGGTTTGTTTCGAAGCTCGTTCAACTTTTGACTGAGTTCAAAGTTTAATTTTTCAAGAGCAGAAAGCGACAGTTTCAATTGATCGTTTTCTGCTGTTTTTTCGCTCCATAAAAAGCGCAGGCCGGTCATCTGTTCTTCCAATTGCAAATTCAAATCTTGCTGAGTTTGAAGTTCCTTTTCTTGTTTCGAAACTTTGTCATGCAGGGTTTGATAGCGATGAAGTTGTTCCGTGCTTTGCAAACGAAGATTTTTTACTTCTTCTCGGAATTGTTGTTGTTCATTTTCCAATTGGTTCTTTAAATCTTCATTTTGGCGTCGAAGCGTAATAACCACATTTTCAAAGTGATCTCTTTCGTCGCGGACTTTTTCAAGTTGAGAATGGGTTTGTTGATAAGCACCTAAATCGATTTGCAGTTGAAGAATTTGTTTTTTTAAAAATGATCGTTCTTGTTCAAAGTTTTGCACAAGTTGCTTCATTTGATATTCATAAGATTCTGTGGACTGAGAAAGTTCTGTGCGGATATCAGAAAGGCTGCGTAGAGCATCTTGCAATTCGGAATTTTTTAAATCCATTTCCGATTGAAATCGATCCACTTGTTCTTGCAGTTGTTGCCCATTGTTTTTTAAATCTTGAATATATGGTTTGATTTGAGTGCGAATTTTTTCTTGATATTTTTTGTGACGCTCAAGTTGGGACTTCATACTATGCTTGGCTGTTTGTAGCTCATCGTTTTGTTTCAGATGGGCATCCAACAGAATTTCAACTTGAAGTTTTTCTTGCTCCAATTGACGAATTTTATCTTTCCAATTTTGATCTTTGTCTTCTTCGATTGCCAACTGATCTTTGATGGCGTTGTAGGCTTTTTTTGTTTGAAGAATTTCTTGCCCTAATTCCTGATTTTCATTTTCCAGAAGTTGAAGACGTCGAATCGTGATTTTCAATCGACTCATCAAATCTTCATTTTGTGAAATCAGAGTTTCAATGGTCGATGATTTTAAAATTTCAGAAGGAATATGACCCAACTGGGGTTTTGCTGGAATTTGGTCAGGTAGGGGGATATTGTTGGTCGAAATATTTTCGTCAAAGGACAAGTCTGGTCGCAGATGAAAATTTTCAAAGGTCACAGTTCCCTCCTTGGAAATCAAAGATCCTTGGCCACATCCTAGGCCTGGCTTCCAGTTTCTCAAACCCATCCAGAAAAAGAAAGAAATCAAAAGAACTTCCAGTGGATAGCAAGACCTTGGTCTTGAAATTTAATTTCAAGGAAACCTTTGAGAATTCGTCAAAATCAGCCGATAGAAACTACGCATGGGAGCAGCGAAGAAAGACAATGAAAGCAGTGTTTCTTTTAACCGCCAAAATATGGGGAGTGCGGATTCATTGCGCTATCAGGTTTTGAATGAGGTTGTGGAATCACAATATGATCGGGCTGTTCAGCATTTAGATAAGTTCATCAAACAGGATTTTGAATATCCTAAATTTAAATCCAGAGCCGAAAAATATATTATGCATGCCATCGATTTAGTGAATGCAATCCGTGCAAAAAGAAATTTTCCAGGGATCAATTCTTTAACTGTGGCGAAACAACAGGAATTGAATGAAAAAATTAAAGTTCACTTTGAAGAGTTAAAAGAAACATTAGAAAAAGTAGAAAAAGTTCAGCATGAACTGAAAGTAGAAGATGTTCGTTCCACAGTTTGGGTTGTGAAGGCTTTAATCAATGCCTTGGTTGCGATCGTTCTTATTGCTTTTTTGAATGAAGCAGCAGGCGGGCTATTGAAAACCTTGCTGATTGTTGTCGATGAATTAATGATTCATTCGACGTCCTGGATCTTCGATAAGTTGAATATCTAAACCATGCAGGGAAATGGACAATCAATTCCCCGCATCCTTTTTACTTCTTGATGATTTGATCATAAACATTTTGAAGAACTGTTAGGGATTGTCCCATTTCAAGGTGGCGACCGTTGACAAAAATAGTGGGAGTCCCTTTGATCATCGATCCTTCGGCAGCTGATCCTTGAGACCAAACGAAAGCTTCTTCACTTTCTAAGCAAGCCTTAAAGTCCGTGGGATTGAGTTTGAGATGTGCGATCATTTCTTCCAAAAGCTGTGGTTTTTTTTCAAAAAAATCAGCTTGATGATCAAAGATCCAATCGTGAGCAAGCCACCCTTTTTGAGCTAATTTTTCCGAGCAATAGCTGGCATAAGCCAGTTGGCATCTTAATCCATCTCCGGCTTGAGGAATGGCTTTGTTGCAGTTTCCATCCAAAGGAAAAGGCTTAAAGATCAAACGAACACCAGGTCGAGACAAGGCAAAGGCATGCAAGGTCGGAGCTGCATGTTTACAATGAGGGCAAAGGAAATCAGCAAATTCCACGATGGTCATAACGGCAGGTTGAGTATCTTTTTGAAGAGTTAATCCACGATCACTGAAGGATTCGGACTTTTGAACTTGCCATTGAGAAACAGATTCAAGCGCACGAAGTTGAAGTTGTTTGTATCCAAATTGGTCTAAAATCATAGCGTTGAAAAGCAGTCCTGCTGGGAAAATCAGAATCGTACAAGCAACAACCCAAAGGTGCTGAGAAAAAAGGACGGGAATATCTTCAGAAAATAAACGGCGTAACGAGGAAAATAAGCTGTCTTTTCCTGCGGCAATCAGGCTAAGAAAAGAAAAGAAAGAGCAAAGATAAGTTCCAATGCAAAAAAGACAGTAACTTTTAATAATCAGGCTGGAGATGCTTCCCATGATAATGGCGACGATCACTGTAAAAAAACTTCCAGCGACCGCAAGACGATAGAAACGATCAAATTTTTCTGACATTTCAAAACGTGCCACAAGAATCAAAAGGGCCAAAAATGCATGCGTTAAAAGCCCCAGAAGAGCCATGGGAACATTCCAAAGTTGTGCATAGGAACTTGCTGCAACGGCCTCGCAATTAAACTTGGAATCAATGGAACAGTAACTTGGACCTTCGGATAATCCGACTTTCAAGAAAATATGTTCCTTCGTTAGAAGAACAAATAGAACTAGAGCCAAAGATAAAAATACAAGACTTAGGTTGAGGTATTTATTTTTCATAGGTCAAGTAAAGCATGAATTGTGCTTGGATGTCCATCTTGTCTCGTGTCAGAATGATCAAGGTGGATAGAAAAGAATCAAGCTCATTGGGTAAAGTCGAAGGCGTCTCATTCAAGCAGGGGCAAGGGCGACCTGCACGTAAAAAAAGAGCTGGCCCATCTTTAAAATCGTTGAAGCTTCGTCAGGATCTTTATCGTGGTCAACTCTTGCAGGTGCAAGCTCATTTAGGTAAGGAAACAAAATCATTCTGGCGC